>JASLFF010000239.1 GCA_030150795.1 Terriglobales bacterium
TGAGTTGCCTCGTGACCGTGTATCGCGAAGAATAGTTACCTAAGAATCACCAAGGAGTCCAATATTTCATGGCAAGATATATCAACACCCGCGTCCTAAGTCTGGCACTGGTCCTGGTCTGGGGCATTTCCGCGGCCCGCGCACAGGCGCCCGCAGCCGGCTCTGCCGGCGGTACCAAGGTAGGCATTGTCAGCATTCAAGACGCCATTGCCAACACCAATGAAGGCAAAAAGGAACTGGAAACGCTGCAGCAAAAATTTGCGCCTCGACAGGCGGCACTGCAGACCCAGAATGATGAGCTGGAGAACCTGAAGAAGCAGCTTCAGGCCCAGGGCGACAAATTAAGCGATGAGGAGCGCAACACCCGCGTCCGCTCCGCCACAGAAAAACAGAAAACGCTACAGAGAAGCGCTGAAGATTTCCAGAATGAAGTGCAGCAAGCGGAGCAGGAAATCCTGAACCGCCTGGGTAAGAAGATGCTGGACGTGCTGGAGAAATACGCCAAGGAAAACGGTTATGCGGTGGTGATGGACGTCTCCAACCCGCAAACTCCAGTGCTGTACGCGAATCCGGGAACCAACATCACCAAAAACCTGGTGGATGCTTACAACGCGGAATCGCCAGCGGCGCCGGCGCCGAAACCCGCAAGCAAGCCGGCGGGCGCTGCCGCCGCGCGGCCTCCGGCCTCAGGTGCAGCAACACCGAAGAAACCGTGAGCTTTCGGCTTCTGATTGAAATAGACGCCGCAACTAAATCCAAGGAGCACCTAAACCCATGAGCATGGCACAATTCAGAAATCTGGCACTGGGCCTCGGCCTGAGCGCTGTTGTTGGCACTTTTGCCTGCGCCCAGGGCACAACGGCCCCGGCGGCGACCGCTCCATCCGCGAGTAGCCCAGCCGCGAGCACCCCAGCGCCTACAGGCCCGGTACCGACCAAGATTGGCGTGGTCAATATTCAACAAGCTATCCAGGAATGCGCCGAAGGCAAGAGGGAGATTGACGTCTTACAGACGAGATTCGCTCCCAAGCAAGTTGAACTCAAGCAACAGAGTGACGACGTTGAGAACCTGAAGAAGCAGTATCAGACGCAAGCGGAAAAGCTGAGCGATGAAGAAAAGGGCCGTCAAGCCAAGGCCATCGATACCAAGCAGAAAGCCCTGCAGCGCAACTATGAAGATGCGCAAGCCGAATTTCAGCAGGCAGAGCAGGACGTGATCAATCGCATTGGAACAAAGATGGTTGCGGTACTAGAGAAATACGCCAATGCCAACGGCTTTGCCGTAGTGCTGGATGTTTCCAACCCGCAGACCTCGCCTGTGCTCTGGGCCACGCAGGGAACAGTAATCACCAAAGAACTGGTGGATGCTTACGACAAAGAAAATCCTGCGGCCGCGACTACGGCCAAGCCGGCAGGTGCTGCAAAAGCACCGGCTCCGCGTCCGGCGGCAACTCCTGCTCGTCCGGCAACAGCTTCTCCGACACCGAAGAAACCGTAATTGTTCCTGAAAAATCACACAGGCCGCCTGCTGAGGCGGCCTTTTATTTTTACTTGCAGCGGAACTTCACCGTGACTCTCCGGTGTCAAATCACTTCCATGGAGGTGAGAAAAATGTTTGGAGATACGCTGCTAGAATCTTCATCCGCGCCGCGCAAGGGAAAACGCTGGCCCATGGCAACTGCTTTCACAGCGGAAGTAATCGTCGGAGGCTTGCTGGTGATCGTGCCATTACTCTCAACGGGAGTGATACCGGTTTCAGCGCGAGTGCCAATCTATACGTCACTGAAGCGTGTGACTGTGGAAAGAGTTGAGCACGCGGTTAAGCCCCCAAGAGCGTGCAATGGCTGCGGTTCGTCGGGCGCTAGGTCAATCGCGGTGGTGCTGGTGAGCCACAATCAAAATATGATTTATGCGGGGCCTCCTGTAGAAACCACGGACAGACCAGAATTAGCGAGGCCGGGATCGGATGGTCCGGACAACCTTCCTAAAGAGCTGATTGGCGATGGCTCTGCTAAGCCTAACGTAAAATTCGGCGGGCCGAAGCGCATCACTTCGCAGTTGTCAGAGGGGCAGCTATTGAATCGCGTTGAACCGGTGTATCCGCACATTGCGGCGATCAGCGGTATTCAGGGTCAGGTGAAATTGCATGCCATCATCGGACGTGACGGCAGGATCCAGAGCTTGAGCGCAGTCAGTGGACATTCTCTGTTGGTGCGCGCCGCTCTGGAGGCGGTAGAACAGTGGCGCTACAGGCCATACGTGTTGAATGGCGAGACTGTAGAAGTGGAGACGCTCATTACCGTCAACTTCAAGAAAGAAATACACTAATGTCGGCGCTTGAATGGACACACCCACTGTGGAAAACTTTGTGCAAATGTGTCTGGGCGGCAGAGTAGCACAATGATTTTTCAATAACTTAACAAATTTGCCCTACTGACGCTGCAGTTTATAAAACTCTTATTATCAACCGGTTAGATAGGGCGATGCGTGTGGGAACGGCTTGCACCACAAATGGGCATGTACTTTGGTGAAAAACAAGAGATTTGCACATTTAGCGCTCGCAACTTTTCATGGCGTGGGTGCATCACGCGTGGTCACCAACTTTGAGCACGGCAAGGAAGGCCTCCTGCGGGATGTCGACTTTGCCGATGCGCTTCATCCGCTTCTTGCCTTCTTTCTGTTTTTCCAGCAGCTTGCGCTTGCGTGAGATGTCACCACCATAGCATTTGGCCAGCACGTTTTTGCGGATGGCCGCCACGGTTTCACGCGCAATGATCTTGGCGCCGATTGAGGCCTGAATGGCGACTTCAAACATCTGCCGCGGGATGAGCTCGCGCATCTTGGATACAAGCGCGCGTCCGCGATCATAAGCGAAGTCGCGATGCACGATGATGGAGAGCGCATCCACGGGATCGCCAGCTACCAGAATATCAAGCTTTACCATGGGCGATTCCCAGCTCCCGGCAAGATGATAATCGAGCGAGGCATAGCCGCGCGAAGTAGTCTTCAGCTTATCGTAGAAATCCAGAACAATTTCATTCAGCGGCAGCTCATACGTCAGCATGACGCGGCTGGCGCTCACATATTCAAATCCTCTTTGCTTGCCGCGCTTTTCTTCCACCAGCTTGAGGATGCCGCCGACATACTCTTCATTGGTAAGAATTGTGGCGATGATCACCGGCTCTTCAATCTTGG
>JASLFF010000828.1 GCA_030150795.1 Terriglobales bacterium
GAAGACAGGGACCTTGTCGGCAATAAACTCTAGCCCAAAAAGCACGGCACAGACAATGATCACAGGCCATGATCCAAGCATGTGCAGCGCGGATGGCAATTGAAAGGCGTGAGCGTGAGAAAGCAGACCCAAGGTTGCAACCGTTGCATAAACGTTTAAGCCGGCTGCGAAACTGGCGGCAATTGCTACCGCCAAAACCTCATTGCTGGTAAAGACAAGCATTTTTCTTAAACGGACAAAAAGAAAAGGCTGCCGAAGCAGCCTTTTCCTCATAAATTATTGATAATAAACAGCTTAAAGTGTACTCTCAATCTCAAAACCCCAAGCTTCCAATAAAGGTTCTGGTATGTACTTGCTGTTTTTATTTCTACGCGCCCACTCGCGGAGACGTGTAGAACGGATGTATTGATCAGGTGTCAACTTGAATTCCTTGACTGCCTGCTCAAAGGAGGTGACAACGGGGATGACTGGCCCGATGGGCTCAGGCTTACCCCAGTTAGGATTACCGCGTCGCCTTGCCATAATAAGTTTCGCCCTGCCTTTTGAATAGAAGAGTGCTTACAATTTATGAACTTTAACTTTGGATTCCCAGAATCCGCCTATGGTTTCAATACTTAATGAAAAAACGGTTGGATCGACCTCTCCCGGGACCCATAGCTCGTTGAAAAACTAACTATTATAAGCGGCTTTTCTCCCGTTTGCAACGATTTTTTGTCCCTCAATCCGCTTTTTATTCGTCTTTATCCCTTATTTTTCAGGCGAACAGCCCTGACGGCTGCTGCTTGCAATCCAGCTCTGTTTTATCGCCTTAATCATCCTGCTTCCGCCCCTCAGCGAGCTTTCTTGTATGATGGTGTGCCGTGAGTTAGCTCTAACTCTCACAGGAGGAAAGTAATGAAGTTCTTGGCGCGTGTTGTTGCGACAGCAATTCTGGGGCCCCTTCTTTTAACGCAGGCTTTTGCGGAAGATTCTGCTAACTCTTCCAGTTTGACCACTACCGAGCCCGGCGCCCCAAACGCTACTGGCAGCTCCACCGCCTATCTGGCGCCATTCATCCCAATGCAAACCGACACAGCCGCGGCCAAAACCAAAACTAAAGCTGCCGGCAACGGTGATTCTTACCCAGCGGTTGATCTTTTTGTCGGATATTCCTTTGTACGCTTCAGCACTAATACCGGCGGCATCAAAGAATCGTTTAACTGGCACGGAATCACCGGCGCTTTGGCCGGCAACGTGAATCGCTGGTTTAGTCTGGTCGGCGATATCGGCGCTTATCGAATCAAAGACCTCCCGCGCACCGTCAGCGGCAGCGCATATACATTTCTTTTTGGTCCCCAATTTTCCCACCGCGGCGAGCACTGGACACCATTTGCACACGCCCTCTTCGGCGCTGCGCGCCTTTCAGACATATCAGTTTCCACCGTCCCCAGTGGCTCAGCTTTTTTCAACCGCTCGTTTTCGCAGAACTCGTTTGCCACGGCGCTGGGTGTAGGTCTTGACGGAAATTTCAACAAGCACATCGGCGTTCGCATATTCCAGGTCGAGTATTTACTCACCAAGTTCACTGACGGTGGCGACAATAAGCAAAACAATCTTCGCGCTTCTGCCGGATTGGTGCTGCACTTCGGCGGCAATCCTCCGCCGCCTCCGCCCAACCATCCGCCGACCGTCACACTCAGCGCCGACCCGACCAAGGTCTTTGCCGGTTCTGGAGACGGCATCGCCCTCAAGGCCCAGTGCAGCGATCCTGACAACGATCCGCTTACTTATAAATGGACCGCTACAGGCGGGACGGTTGAAGGCACCGGCGCTGACGCGCGCTGGAACTCAACAGGCGTTCAGCCCGGCAAATATACGATCACTGCCACCTGTGACGACGGACGCGGCGGAACCGCCAACGCAACTACTGACGTAACTGTTGAAGAAAAACCCAACACTCCGCCGACGATTTCGTGCGCTGCCAACCCTGCCACTGTTACCGCAGGCCAGAGCGCAACCATCACTTCAACCGCCAGCGATGCGGACAATGACAAGCTGACTTATAGCTATAAAGCCAGCGGCGGCACGGTGTCTGGCACCGACTCCACCGCTCAGTTCGATTCTACTGGCCTTGCTCCCGGCAGTTACACCATCACATGCCACGTGAGTGACGGCCGCGGCGGCGAAACTGACGCCACTACCCAAGTCACGGTGCAGCCCGCCAAGGAACAGACACAGCTTGAGCAGCGCCTTTCACTGCACAGTATCTACTTCCCCACTGCTCAACCAACGGTCAACAGCCCGATCACCAGCGGACTTCTCGCCAGCCAGAAGACCACACTGCTGGCGCTTGCCGGCGACTTCAAGAAGTATCTGGTATTCAAGCCGGACGCTCACCTGATCCTGCAGGGCCATGCCGATCCGCGTGGAGGTCCGGAATACAACAAGAAGCTGTCTGAACGTCGTGTGGAGCGCACCAAGGCTTACCTTGTGGCCAACGGTGTTTCAGCTGACGCCATTGAGACCCAGGGCCTGGGTGAAGAACAGCCCATGAGCGCTGATCAGGTCAAGCAGGCCATTGACCAGGACCAGAACATCACCGCAGCGCAAAAAACGCAGCTGAGTAAAAACGCCAAAGTGCTGGCTCTTGCCCAGAACCGTCGCGTTGACGTCACTCTCAGCACTACAGGACAAACATCAGTACGCCAATTCCCGTTCAATGCTGAGGATGCTCTCAACCTGATCAACCCGCGCGGCGCGCCTGGAACAAAGAAAGCACCGGCTAAAGCTGCACCGAAAACAGGCGCTCCCAAAACAGGCACAGCCAAAAAGAAAGGCGCAGCCAAAAAACAGTAAGCAAACAAATACAAGTGGGTACAAAAACTTCGCGTCTCCAGCGTCGAATCTGGAGACGCGAATCGAAATCTAAACCTTTGAAGAACACGAAGACTAAAAGAACTCGGACGGAGAGACGTAGCATGCTACGTCTCTACGTCCGAG
>JASLFF010000308.1 GCA_030150795.1 Terriglobales bacterium
GCGGAAAAGCATGCCCAGCAAAGACGCAAAGGCGAGAATGGAGAACCTTACTTCAATCATCTGTTGGAAGTCGCGGAGCTAATCGCCTCCAGCAGTCCTCACCCTGATGTCGAACTGATAATAGCGGCTTTTTTGCATGACACTGTGGAAGATACCGGCGTCACATTGCAGGAACTGGAACAGCGGTTTGGAAAAGATGTTGCCGATCTGGTGGCCGAGGTTACCGATGATAAATCGCTGCCGAAAGAAACCAGGAAGCAGCTACAAATAGAGCACACGCCCGAGAAATCCCCGCGTGCACAGACACTCAAGCTGGCCGATAAAATTTCAAATCTGCGCGCCATCATCGCCAGCCCGCCCGTGGGCTGGAGCCGGGAAAGAAAGCAGCAGTACTTTGAGTGGGCGCGACAAGTGGTTTCCGGCATTGCCTCGCCGAATGAATTTTTGAAATCGGAATTTGATCAAGCTTATCGCCAGATTTCCAAACTCAATGAATCGTAGCCATCCTCCGCGTGTTGGATCGCATCCGCTCAAAAAATCAACTCATTCAAAAAATCCAGCTCTGGATTGGGAAAAGGTCGCATCGAAATATAAGTACCGCTAAGCCGGTACGTCTATGCGTAGGCCCTCCACACCAGCGGCGTTGTTTATTTTGCTTGTCTCGCTCATTGTCTGCGGGACGGCTAAACTGGCAACGGCGCAGGAAGAAATCAGGCCTTCATTAACCAAATTTTCCGCAAGCATTGACCCTGATCTTCCTCAGGATCAGCCTGACGCAAAGAGTCTCCTCTTACTTATCGGCGAGCAGATACATGAAACCGAGCTTGATTGCTCACACTTTGTCCAGTACCTCTATGAGCAAGCCGGCTTGTATTACGGATATGCGCCGTCCAAGACTCTGTATGAAGGAATGGAAGGGTTCAAGCGAGTGACTCATCCAAAACCGGGTGACCTGATCGTATGGCGCGGTCATGTGGGGGTTGTTGTCGATCCGGATGAAGCAACTTTCCTCAGCGCCCTCCGCTCCGGAGTGAAAATATCCTCTTACCAGTCGCATTACTGGTTGAGGCGCGGCAGGCCACACTTCCTGCGTTACGTTGCAACAGACGATGTCGGCGCGCCGGAATGGGCGGCGCGTAGATCGGTCGCATCGCGCAGCGGATCCACGGGCGAATAATTCCTTCGAGCCAAATTTTGGACAGCTATCGCCGTTCGCTAAGAACGGCCTGGTTGGCCGCTGAGGCGCGTTGCTGCTCGTACCACTCAACCGTGCGCCTGAGTCCTTCTTCAAAACCTATGTCTGCGGAATAGCCGAGATGTTTTTGTGCGAGTGAGATGTCAGCGAGTGAATGTCGCACGTCGCCGGTGCGTGGCGCCGCATATTTTGCTGGTCCTTTAAAACCGATGATCCTGCCCAGCATTTCAAAGATTTGGTTCAGTGAAAATCTTGTTCCGGTGGCGATGTTGAAAACGCGGCCTGACACCTCATTCGCCGGGGCAAGACAAGCCTTCAGATTGGCCTGCACGGCGTTAGCAACAAAAGTGAAATCGCGGCTCTGCTCGCCATCGCCAAAGATTGTGGGCGACTCCCCTAGTTGCATCTGCGTAATGAACTTGGCCAGCACGCCGGAATATTGCGAGTTAGCGTCCTGGCGTGGACCAAAGATATTGAAGTAGCGCAGGCTCACGGTTTCAAGCCAGTAAACTTTTGAGAATGTCTGCAGATAATATTCGCCGGTAAGTTTCTGTACTGCGTAGGGCGAGATGGGCTTCGGGACCATGTCTTCCCTTTTAGGCAAGACCTCGCTTTCGCCGTAGGCTGAAGAAGAAGCCGCGTATACCACGCGCTTTACAACGGCATCGCGCGCGGCAAGCAGAAGATTCAGTGTCCCGTTTACGTTTACGGCGTGCGTTAATTCAGGTTCAACCACCGATTTGGGGACGGAAGGCAGAGCTGCCTGATGGATTACATAGTCAATTCCATCACATGCTGAAGCTAAACCTGCTTTGTCCAGCAGGCTGACTTGGCGAAAATCGATTTCATTTTCAATGCCGGCGATGTTCTGCCATTTGCCCGTAGAAAAATCATCCAGGCCTCTAACTGTTTCTCCGCGGCGGACCAACTCATGCCCGATCGAAGAACCGATAAACCCCGCAATGCCCGTAACAAGATACTTCGCCATCGATAAATGGACCTCGACATCAGCTGTAGCTGTTCGCCTGTATTGACCAGGTTGCTCTTAATTGGCTTTGGCGCGCAGGCTAAACTCGCGGCTTCCGGCCGGCGATAAGCCATGCTGCTTAATCTTATACAACAACGCCTTATAGCTGATATTCAAATCCATCGCGGCCACTTTTCTGTTCCAGTTTGAATCGTCCAGCGCACGCTGAATTTCTCTGGCTTCAGCATCGTCTTTCAAGCTGCGCACCAGGGCCTTGAGTCCGCCATGCCCGGATGACGATGCGCCGTCTTCGACGCTTCCGTCCTTGCCTTTCATCTGCAACTCATCCAACACCTGATTTTCGTCTTCCAGGACCAGGTAACGCTTCACGAGGTTCCCTAACTCGCGCAAGTTGCCAGGCCATGCGTAGCGCATGCATTCCTGTGCCAGCCTGTCAGAGATGGGCAATGTATTCTTGCCGAACTGGCGGGCAAGGTTGTTCATGTAATAGCGCAGCAGGATCGGAATTTCTTCGCGCCGCTCACGCAATGGCGGCACCGTGATGGTAAAAGCGTTCAGGCGATAGTAGAGATCTTCGCGGAGTTTGCGTTCTGCAATGGCTTTCTTCACGTCGATATTGGTGGCCGCCAAAACGCGCGCATCGACTGTAAGATTGGCGCGTCCACCCAGACGCGAGAATGTGCCGTCCTGAAGCACATGCAGCAGTTTAGCTTGCAACGGAGCGCTCATCTCTCCGATTTCATCCAGCAGGATGGTTCCCTTGTGCGCCATCTCAAACTTGCCCGGCTTGGACTTGTTGGCGCCGGTAAAAGCTCCTGCCTCATAACCAAATAGCTCGCTTTCCAGCAGGTCCGCCGGCAGGGCCGCGCAGTTCACCTTTGCCATGGGACGATGGGCGCGAATCGACATTTTATGGATCAGGCGCGCCAAAATTTCTTTGCCTACGCCGCTCTCACCCAGAAGAAGGACGGGCACGTTCACTTTGGCTATCAGCGCGGCCTGCGCGCGAATCTGTTTCATGGCAGGGCTTGCGGCCAGAAAGAAGAAATCGTCTTCCAACTCGTCAACCAGTTCTAAGCCTTTGGCTGGAACATCAGCCGGTTTCATTGCATTCAATACGGCAGGATTCAGGGCTTTGCGGATTGCTCCCTGAAACTGCTGCGATAAGAACGGTTTCGTCACGTAGTCGGACGCTCCCAGTTTGATTGCCTGCACTACACGGTTCGTGTCATTCACGCAGGAGATCATCACAACTTTTTGTTCAGGATGAAGCTTCTTGCAGTTTTCCAGCGTTTGCAGGCCGTCCATTCCCGGCATCACCATATCAAGGACGATCAAATTGGGAGCAGGCCCGCGGTTCATGCGCTGCAATGCTTCTTCACCACTCGTTGCAGTCTCAACATGGTAATTCTCTATTTCGAGCAGAGTCTTGGTATAACGAAGAACACTCGGCTCATCGTCGACGAGTAATATGTTTGGCGCGCTAATCACTTAGTCTCCTATTTGGCCTGGGACAACAACAATGAAAACTTGCTTCCTCTGCCGACTTCGCTTTCCACCCAGATGACCCCGCCGTGCGCTTCCACCAGACGCCGGGCTATGGCCAGTCCTAACCCGGTGCCGCGAGCGGAACCGCCCGGCAACTGCACGAAGTCTCCAAAAATATTGTCGTGATGCTCGGGTGCGATGCCGCGTCCGGTATCACTGACGTCTATGCGAACAGCGTTTTCTACCTTGCGAGTCTCTTTCCGTTCCATGTTGAACAAAAATTCGCTCTGGGCCTTCCGCCTTTCCCAGAAACAGGGTGTCACGCTCACTGTCACCAGTCCCTGCGCGGGCGTATGTTTCAGCGCATTTTCAATCAGACTGGAAACAACATGCTGCAGCTTGAGCGGCTCGATACGCACCCTCTCATTGCCTTCCGACGGATTGAACTGGTACCTGACGCGCTTTTGCGTGGCAGTGGGAGCCCAGTAGTTAAAAATCTCGCTTACGCTTTCATCCACGCTTGTGGATTCCTGGTTCTGGGCAACGCCCCGGCCCGCCTTGAGTTCCTGAAGCAATAAAAGGTCCTGAATCAGCTTTTGCAAGCGCTGGGCGCCTTCCTGTATTTCTCCCAGCACCTGCTTCTGCCTCTGGTTGACCGAGCCCAGATGACCGTTCAACAAAAGGTCTGTATACCCAAGCATGACCACCAGCGGGGTCTTAAATTCATGTGCCGCGGAAACCAGGGGAAATGCGGATGGATCCACCTCTTCATGTCCACACCGTAGCTGCCGTTTGCGCCGCTCAGGAGGAATTACTTCCACAATTTCATTGCCGGAGCAATGAGGTGAATGCAATGTAGAGCCGATCAGGCAATGACATGCCGGACACTCGGTGTTCGTATTAACCTGCTCTTTTTCCATCAACTCCTCATACCCACTGGCCATACCGTGTTGCGTCCAAACGGCCAATGGTCCTGTGCCTCACTGCATAAAATGACAATAGTATCCAGCTCTCAATTTACCTGTGACACCTGTCACTATATGCAGTGACTTGCAAGCAATTTTTTGCGCTTTATGCCTTCACTTGCAGATCCAGAAGGCCAAGGGCGCACCTGATGCACAAAACGAGAAAACTTTTGAAGTGGAATGGAAGCGAAGCGAAGGCCGTTCTAACCGCTGCGGCAGGACATGCCGTGCAGTCAAGAACGCCCGACTGGAAGATCTCTTTCACCAGCTCTGCACAGAATTTCAATGCAAGGCGGCTACTGAGATGAGTCGATCAAT
>JASLFF010000386.1 GCA_030150795.1 Terriglobales bacterium
GCAGCGTCAACCAAGCCGTTCGGCTTCCAGCCGTTTTATACGGGGCCGGGACTGGGCGGACACTGCATAACCATTTATCCTTTGTATCTCTCATGGAAAGCCAAGGAATATGACTTCCATACACGGTTTATTGAGCTGGCCGGAGAGATCAACCTTTGTATGCCCTACCATGTTGTGACCTCTACGGCGGCAGCGCTGAATAAACAGCGCAAAAGCCTGAATGGAGCGAACGTCCTGATACTGGGCGTGGCGTATAAGAAAGACATTGATGATCTGCGCGAGTCGCCATCATTGACCATTATTGAGCTGCTGCAAAAAGAAGGCGCCAAGGTGAGTTATAACGATCCGTTCTTTGACTATGTTGGACGCGGCCGCAAATACAACCTGGAAATGAAAAACACGCCGCTGGAAAATCTTGGCCAATATGATTGCGTCCTCATCGTGACGGACCATTCGTCTTACGATTATGCGCAAGTTGTGGCTGAGGCGAACCTTGTGGTGGACACGCGCAACGCGACGAAGGGGATTCAAAATCCTAAGATCGTGCGCTGCTAGAGTTTCGGGCCCCGTAGCTTCCTCTCTTTCGATGGGCTGGCCGTGATTAAGCCAGCCTTTTTTGTTTGTAGAGGCAGTCTTGCGGCGGAAAATGCGCGGTTCGGCGGCTAAGGTGTAACCCCGTATTTTTTAGAAACATAGCCACTACGCTTGATACCTCGGTAACCTTCTACTCTGGATTTTCTCCGGATATCATCCGTGTATGGCAACGCAGGCACGCTTACGTTCGGTCCCGGGTGGCAAAGCTTCTCCAGAAAGAGCAGTTTTCAGGCGTTGGCAGCGGTATCGGCTCAACCTTCCTATCCGGCTCATTCATACGCATGACGGAACCACCAAAATAATGGCAGGCCGGGGAAATGACATGAGTGAAGGCGGCGTCCTGGTGTTTGCGGGCTTAGAGCTCAAAACCGACGACGAGGTCCTGATTGAATTTACGCCGCCGTTTGCCGCCGGACCGGTTCGTGCCCGAGGCATTGTGCGCCATCGCCGCGGCTACAATTACGGCATTGAATTCGCGCTGGATACCAAAGAAGACCAGGAGCAAACAGAAAAGTTTCGCGGGCTGCTTCGCCTGGCCGCCGGCAACGCCACAGAATAGTTCACGCTGCCTGCAGCTTGCGCAGCGCTAGCTTCATACCAAGCGCCAACTTAAGGCGCTTCATACGCGCCCAGATCAAAAGCTTTTCCTTGCGGACGCACCGCGCCGTCTTTGTCTGTCGCACGGCCATTGCCCACAACAAATGGATTATTCGGCAGCACGGTTGCACCTGCGTCTTTCGCAGGACTGGCATCGCGCAAGTGAAAATCAAATTTCCCCAAATCGATAAACTGCGGATCGGCGCCAACGTTGTCCTGCGTCTGCCCTGGCCCGTCCCCTGCTCCGAACCATAAGTTTTTTTCCCCGGTAATCTGCTGTTTGTTGCCGTCAAGATAAACCTCACCGGGCAGTTGATAAACAATGTTATTGCGCAGGCGCATCGTCAATCCTGCGCCACCGCCGACGCTGAAAGCGCCGTGCGAACCATCAGCATTGCGTGATTGATTAGCGCCGCAGTCATATAACGTGTTGTTAAAAACTTCGACAGTGCCTGTACCGGCAGCACCGGTGTTTGTGATCCCTGCCATGTAAATGCAGGAAAACGCACCGCCGCCATCCTTAGGATCAGCCACTCCGACATGGAAGATTAAATTGTTATATGCCTCTACCGGGCCCTTGCTGGGATCGACAGTCGCAAAGTTGATTCCGTTGCAGCTATCACCGTGAATCAGATTGTCATGGACATGGAGATCAAACTGGTCACGGCCCGTCTGGTCCCGCGCGCCGCAGCCTGGGCGGCACACCGGCGACGAATGAAACTGCACCGCGCGACACGTCATATTGTCATGAATATGGTTCCAGCCAACATCAATGTGGTTGGAGTCTGTGCTGAAATAAACGGCGTGGTAGAACTTTGACGCCGCAGGCCCCGCGCCGGCATTGTGAACTTCATTCCCGTAGAACTTGATGCCGGCGGCCTGGCTCGTTTCCACACAACCTACCTGGCCGTCTCCGCCAGGACATTCAATGTCATTGCCAACAATCTTCCATCCCGTGCCGCTCATATCAATGGCCTGCTTGCCGCCGATGATATGCAGCTGCGAAATCAACCACCAGTCTTCCCGCGCCCGTATATTCGGCGTGCGAATGCCGTAGTCCAGGCCGTGCGCTTTGCCAATCGTAACCCGCGCGCCCGGATACGCCACCAACGCTTTCGGCGCGCCCGGCTTGCCGGAATTGTTGCCGCCATTGCTGTCCATGCTCAGGTAGGCAGTGAAAGTGTCTTCAGACGTTTGCGCTACGCCATCTTTTATATATGTCACGTCGCCCGCGGACATTTTGTCCTTGGCATAGGTAATTGTCTTCCACGGCTTCGCAAAGCTGCCATCGCGCCAATCACTGCCATTCACCGCGACGAAATAAATCTTCCCTCGGCGAACAGTGAAGGGCAGGCCGTTGCTCGTGCCGCTACCCGCCTGGCCCTCGCGCCGCCCTCTCTCCGCCTTCGCGCGAACACTCACCACAATGTCGCCTGTCCTGGCTGTCGGCCCCAACTGGAACGTGATCTTCGTGTCCGTCCATATGGGATACTCCGCCGCCGCGCCGCCGCCGATTGTTACTGTTGAAGCGCCGCGCTGCGCGCCAAAGCCCTTGCCCCAGATCGTCACCCAGACGCCGTGGTTCTTCTGCCCGCCGACGTTGGGACCGCTCTCAAGGTCGGAGAAGAAGATGCTCGGCGGTGAGTTTGGCAAAGCATTGCGTGGCGTGGACTGGGCGCGAAGTCCCGAGGAGATGACGAGAAGTGTCCCAATTACGAATAAAGACGTAAATCTCATGAAAGGCTATTTAAACACGAGAGAACGAAAAAGGTTCTTCATCGCGCCGCAGGCACGCGCGCAGCGCAGCGGAGCCGCGAATCCGCTACAAAGTCCTCTCCGTGTCTCCATCGTGAATTCCTCTTGATCCATGTCATCCGTGTTTATCTGTGGTAAGGTTTTCTCCGTTTCCTCCGCGTTTCAGCGGTTTCTGGTCTTGGCCGTTTTTGCCTCAATCTGCGCTCATCTGCGTAATGTGCGGCAAAATCTTTTTGCTTTTCAATTTTGGCAATCTCCTAGTGTCCCACCAGCGATTTCAGCTCAATCACCTCAATCGGACACTCTGGCCAGTTATGCTCCCAGCAAATAATCAAGTCGCATCCATTCGCATCGTGCGCGTGTGCCAGAAAGTTGCGGTTTTGATATTCAAATTCGATCCGTATCGGCTGCCATTTGTCTCCCTCGATTCGGCGCATTGCTTCGCAATCGGGAAAGTCTGACTGCAGATGCGTCACCATAAAACCCATATCGGTGGCCACAGAACCAAACAGGTACAGCACTCCTGCTTCATTGGTTGGGCAATACGCCAGCGCGCAGGGCCGCAT
>JASLFF010000402.1 GCA_030150795.1 Terriglobales bacterium
TCTTGCTGGTGCTGCAGAATGCGCCGCAAGCGGAGTATGAGTTTGAACAATTGCAATTAAGTGGGGTAGAGAGTATCCGCACCATGGTTAAGTTTGATCTCAGTCTAAATCTGGAAGAGAACCAGGGGAATCTGGCGGGAGCTCTGCTGTTCACCACCGACTTGTTTACCACAGCCACGATCGAACGGATGGGACGCCATCTGGTGCATTTACTGGAGCAGATCGTAGAGAACCCGAATCAAGGGATTGCAGAGATGGCGTTGATAACGGCTGAGGAGCGCAGGCAGGTGCTGTATGGGTGGAACCAGACGGAGGTGGAGTATGGGGAGAACAGGTGCATCCAGAAGTTGTTTGAAGAGCAGGTAAGGCGGACGCCTGGAGCGCCGGCGGTGCAGTATGGAGAAGGATCTCTGACTTACTTTGAACTGAATCAACGAGCGAACCAGTTGGCATGGCGGCTTCGGGATCTGGGTGTTGAACTGGAGACACGCGTAGGACTATTCCTGAAACGTAGTTTGGAGATGGTGGTGGGGATATTAGGTGTGTTGAAGGCAGGAGCCGCTTATGTTCCTCTCGATCCGGATTACCCGCCGGAGCGCTTGAGATACATGCTGGAAAGCGTGCAGGCGGAGGTATTGTTGACCCAGGAATACCTGCGGGAACAGGCGCCTGATTTTGCTGGTCCAGTGTTGGTATTGGATGGGGCAGTGGATCGGAAGCACCTGGCAGAGCAAAGATCAGAGAATCTGGAAATAGCGATCCTCCCAGGATGTCTCGCCTACATTATTTATACCTCCGGATCTACGGGCAAACCGAAAGGGGTCATGAATAGTCATGGCGGGTTGGTGAACCGATTGCTGTGGATGCAGGAGCAATATCAGTTAAAACCGACGGATGTGGTTCTGCAGAAGACCCCGTTCAGTTTTGATGTTTCGGTATGGGAGTTCTTGTGGCCTCTTATGGAAGGGGCCAAGCTGGTGGTTGCCCGGCCGGCGGGTCATCAGGATCCCGATTATTTAGCCGGTCTGATCCATGAGCAGCATGTCACGATACTGCACTTCGTGCCCTCTATGCTGGCAGTGTTCCTCAACGAGGATCGGGTAACACAGTGCAGGAGTCTGCGGCAGGTGGTATGCAGCGGAGAGGCTTTGCCTGCCGATCTGGCGCGGCGCTGTCTGGTCAGTATGCCGTGGATACAATTGCACAATCTTTATGGTCCAACTGAAGCAGCTATAGACGTAACGTACTGGGAGTGCCTGGCAGACGATCCGCGTCCAAGTGTCCCAATCGGGAAGCCAATCGCGAACATTCGCCTTTATGTTGTGGATGAAGCGATGGAGCCCGTACCGATGGGAGTGCCGGGAGAGTTGTGCCTGGGAGGAGTTGGATTGGCGCGAGGATATTGGGGCCGGGGAGACCTGACATCGGAGAGGTTCGTTCCCGATGCCTTGAGTGGGAGGAGCGGTGAGCGCTTATACCGGACCGGCGACTTAGTGCGGTGGCTGGCGGATGGGACCGTAGAGTACATAGGCCGGCTGGATCATCAGGTCAAGATACGCGGGTTCCGCATCGAACTGGGCGAGATTGAGGCGGTTTTGCAAGGCCATGAGGCAGTGAAGCAGTCGTTGGTGCTGGCGCGCGAGGATGAACCTGGGCAGAAGCGCCTAGTGGCTTATGTTGTGAAAGGAAGCGCGCATGTTGGTATTGATGTTGAAGAGCTGTACGCCTACCTTAAGGAACGCCTGCCAAATTATATGATCCCGGCAGCATTTGTGGCCTTAGACCGGCTCCCGCTGACGGTTAATGGAAAAGTTGACCAGCAATCGCTTCCTCGCCCTGACTTCGGTGTGGAAAGCGCAAAGTTAATTGCGCCACGAAACTACGTCGAACGGGTCCTATCGCGGATTTGGGGCAAGGTTCTTAAAATTGAACAGGTTGGCATACGCGATAACTTCTTTAGTCTGGGTGGCGACTCCATCCTAAGCATCCAGATATTGGCTTACATGAAAAAAGAGGGTCTGAATTGCTCTTTGCGCCAGCTCTTCGAGCATCAGACCATCGAAAAGCTTGCACGAGTGGTAGCCACTGAGTGTTCGGAAGCAGTGGCGCCGCTGTCCGTACCCTTTGGTTTGATCTCAGACGATGACCGGCAGCGGATGCCGGAGGATGTCGAGGATGCTTACCCGCTGAGCAAACTCCAGGCCGGAATGTTCTACCACACAGAATATGGCTCGGATGTTCCCGTTTACCATTACATTTCCACTTACCACATTGAGATGCCGCTTGACATTGCCGTATTACGGGAGGCCGTGGATGCGATTGTCCGCCGGCACCCAGTCCTGCGAACCTCATTCCATCTGACCGGCTACAGCCAGCCTTTGCAGCTGGTGCATAAGTTCGCTGAAATCTCAATTCAATTTGAGGACCTGCAGCATCTCTCGTCAAAGGAGCAAGAAGACGCATTGAGAGATTGGATGGAAGCTGAAAAGAGACGGCCTTTTCGATTGGACCATGCCGGACTGTTACGCTTTTATGTTCACAAACGTTCTGAGAACAGTTTCCAGTTCTCGAAAACTGAACATCATGGAATTCTAGATGGGTGGAGTGTTGCCTCTCTGCTAGCGGAGCTGTTTGGATGCTATCTCTCTCGGCTGGAAAAAAGAGAATGGAAGAAAGAGCCGCTGGAGAGTTGTTTCCGCGATTTTGTCAGTTTGGAATTGCAGACACTTCAGTCTCCGGACGCGCGGCACTATTGGGAGAACGAACTAAACGACTTGGCTCTCGCTCGAATGCCATGGGAGGGAGGCCGCACTCGCGAAGTGCATAGCCGCAGGTTCCGGGTACCCATCGAAGAAAAATTATCCAACTCACTGAAGCGCTTGGCCCAGCATGCCGGCGTTTCAATCAAGGCTGTCCTGCTGGCGGCACATATGCGCGTGCTGAGTCTCATCAGCGGGCAGTCAGATGTGGTGACGGGCCTTGTGTCGAACGGTCGCATGGAAACCCCCGATGGAGAGCGGGTATTAGGGTTATTCCTTAACACAGTTCCCCTGAGGATGCAGCTTGACGGTGGCCGATGGATAGATTTAGTGCGGACGACGGCTGCTGCCGAACTGGCTTTGCTGCCGCATCGGAGATATCCATTATTGGATCTGCAACTCACCGCGGACAGGGGGGAACTTTTTGAAGTTGCATTCAATTTCATTCACTTTCACGTTCTTCGCGAGCTTGATCATGGAGGCGTGAAAATTCTGGATAACACATCGTTCGGACAGACGAACTTCCCATTGAACGTTGACTTTGCGTTGGATTTGGATCAATCGAACGTTGAGCTCTGGTTGGAATACAACGAATTTGTGATCAAACTTCACCAGATTGAGGCGATTGGAAATTACTACTACAACGCTTTAAGGGCGATGACTAGTGTACCGGAGGGGCGCTATGAGACCACTTGTCTCTTGCGCCCAGCAGAACTTCAGCAGGTTTTGGTTGAGTGGAACAGTACGGCGTGCAGATACCCTGAACAGTGCTTGCAGAATCTAGTTGAAGAACAAGTGGAGAGGACCCCCGACGCCGTTGCTGTTGTTTGCGAAGATCACAGAGTGACTTACGGCGAACTAAATCGGCGAGCAAACCAGCTCGCGCATTATCTGCGGAGCCGCGGAGCAGGACTGGAATGGCGCGTTGCCATCTGCTTGGAGCGCCGTCCGGAAATGGTGATAGCGCTTCTAGCGGTGTTGAAAGCCGGGAGCGCATATGTCCCTCTCGATTCCGCTTATCCAAGCGAACGACTCGAGTTCATGTTGGAGGATGCCGGCGCGGAAATATTGCTAAGCGATCAAGAAAAATCAAAACTGGTGCCCTCTTATCAAGGCCTTGTGATCTCGCTGGAGCAGGACGCTAAGGAAATCGCAGGGCAAAGTTCCGAAACCCCGTTTCCCAACGTCGCTCCTGGAAATCTGGCTTATGTGATTTATACCTCAGGTTCCACTGGGAGGCCCAAGGGCGTCGCCATCGAACACCGTAATGCTGTGGCATTTTTACACTGGGCGAAGAGTCAATATAAAGCATATTGCAGTGCAGCAGTATTGGCTACGACCTCAGTATGCTTCGATCTCTCCATTTTTGAGCTATTTGCCACACTTTATTGTGGCGGAGCTGTGGTCTTGGTCAGAGACATACTCTCGTTGACTAATGGTGCTGACCAACAGGTTCCTTTGTTGAATACAGTGCCATCTGCGTTGCGAGAGTTAGTCCGAGCAGGGCTGTTGCCGGCTGCGATTCAAGTTGCAAATGTGGCCGGCGAAGCACTTGGCCTTGATCTGATACAGATGATGGAAAAAAAATATCCATCGGTCGTTCTATACAACCTCTACGGACCTACTGAAACGACGACCTACTCAACTGGTGCTCGCATTCTTCCTGCACCGAGGGAGCATTCCGTTCCTATTGGCTGTCCTATTCAGAACACGCGAGTGTACGTGCTCGATGAGGTGGGTGAACCGGTGCCTGCGGGCGTGGCCGGCGAACTCTACATTAGTGGCGCTGGAGTAGCGAGAGGCTATCTGAACCGGCCAGATCTGACAGGAGACCGGTTTCTTCCGGACACACTGGGTGCAGAGTCAGGAACGAGGTGGTATCGAACCGGAGACCGAGTCCGGTGGTTGGTGAACGGCGAGATGGAATATTTGGGGCGTACCGATAATCAGGTCAAGATTCGTGGCTTCAGGATTGAATTGGGAGAGATTGAGAGAGAACTTTCGCTGGCTGCAAACGTCAAGCAATGTGCGGTTGCTGTGTGTAAAACAGGCTCGGAAGATGACCGAATCACAGCGTGGATCGTCTTCGATGAGGCGGATGATGCTTCCCAAAGCCTCCAGAAGACACAAGTGCGCGAGTGGCATGAGCTTTACGAAGATCTTTACAGCCAGAGCAAAAGCAAACTCGATGACGAGTTCAATGTTGTGGGATGGAAAAGCAGTTATACGAGGGAGCCGATTCCTCAGGAAGAAATGAAAGAGTGGCTCGATTGTACGATTGCGAGAATCCTGGCACTGCAACCAAAGCGCGTCCTTGAGATCGGCTGTGGGACAGGAATGATATTGTTTCGAGTAGCCCCAAGTGCTGAATATTATTGCGCAACCGATTTTTCACAGGGTGTCTTAGATTGCGTGGAACACGATCTTGAAAAGCAGCCACAGATAAGGGCGCAAACACGCCTTTACCATTTGTCAGCAGCAGAGTTAGAGCTCATACAAGATACCCAAAAGTTTGACACTGTAATCTTAAACTCCGTTGTCCAATACTTCCCGTCGCTGGATTACTTAATAGATGTACTTAAGCAAGCGGCCGCTAGAACAGCTCCGGGCGGGCGGATTTTTTTAGGTGATATTCGCTGTTTGACCCTATTGGAGGCCTATCATGCTTCTGTGCAGCTCTACCAGGCTGCATCTGATTTACAGGTAAGCCAGCTGGCGAATAATGTCGCATCTTCGCTGGCAACAGAAGAAGAACTCTGCATAGCCCCGGCGCTGTTCTTTGCTCTTACGGAATATATCCCACAAGTCGGCGACGTTACTGTGAAGCTCAAACGCGGTCGTCATGCTAATGAACTCGCAAAATTTCGATATGACGTGGAGATTCAGGTTGGTGAGCCAAAACATCCCCCTATTCCTGTCTCCGAGCCTTGGCAGGGGCGCTGGAACCTGGCCAGACTTCATGCGTATCTCATGGATCAAAAGGCAAGGACAATTCTTATCAAGGACGTACCGAACAAGCGAATTGAAGCCGACCTGAAAGCACTCGAATTGCTGAAGAAGCCGGGAACAAAAAAAAGAGTTGTGGACTTGCGTCTGGAACTGAGCCAGCAAAATCTAAAAGGAGTCGATCCGGAGGAGGTGTGGGCCCTATCTCAAGAATCCGGTCATTCAGTTGAGGTTTGTTACTCTCCACAAACTAGTTGCGGTTGTTTTGACATCGTCGTGCGTTCTAAAGCGGAGCTGTCCCTCCACAGTACCGAAGTTGGCCAACACAGCCATGCGCCAAGAGCAGTGTCAAATATCCTCAGTTCTTTTAGCAACAATCCCCTTTATCAGAAGCTTCGTGAGAAATTTCTCCCTCGCGTACAAGAGCATTTGCACGCGAGGCTGCCGGAGTACATGGTGCCGAGCGCTTATGTGGTGCTGGAGCGGCTGCCGTTGACGCCCAACGGAAAAGTGGACCGGAAAGCATTGCCGCTGCCGGAAGCGGAACGCAAGGAGCGATATCAAGGGCCAAGGA
>JASLFF010000440.1 GCA_030150795.1 Terriglobales bacterium
CGCGAAGCAGGAGGAGTGGCGGCAATTTAGCGGGATTCGCCTAACGGTCGTCAGGATGGTGATTTTGGAGGAAGACCAGCGCTGAAATCGGTCTAGCCGACCGTTTGCGATGCAGCTGCAGTCAAGGGCGCATGCTTGATCTTGGCGGCGATTTCCATAAAGGCCAGAGCTGCGCGGCTCAAGGCTTTATCTTTGCGAAAGACGAGCGCCAGATCGCGGCGGAGAGAGGCGTCCGCCATGGCGATTGCCGCCAGCACGCCTGCTTTTTTGTCTTCCATAACGTTCGAGCGGGCGATGAAGCCAACGCCAACGTCGGCGGCCACAAAGCGCTTGAGCAGCTCGCTGGAATCCAGTTCCATGGCGATCCTGGGCTTGAGGCGGCGCTCTTCAAAAAGATTTTCAATCGAGTCACGTGTGCGGCCAAGCTTGGGAAGCAGCAGCGGGAATGGGACGACATCGGCGATGCTGGCCTGCGGCTTGAGGCTGAGCGGATGGCCAGGCGGCGCGATAATGACCAATTCGTCGCGATGAATATTCACTACGGTCAGGCGCTTGTCATCCACCGGGGCGGAGACCACGCCGAAATCGACCGAATTCTCAATGATCGACTCCAGAATTTTGGCGCGCTCCAGCCGGCTGATCTGGACGCCCACGTTGGGATAGAGCTTTTTGAATTCGGCAAAAACTTCCGGCAGAATGTGAAGACAGGTGCCTTCATTGGCGCCAACAACGATTTCTCCCCGCGGGACACGTTCCATTTCCGCCACGGTGGTAAGCATGGTTTTCCGGGCGTCCAGCGTGTGCTCAGCGTATTGCTGGAAGACCTTGCCCGCTCCGGTGAGCGCTACTTTGCCACCACTGCGGTCAAACAGACGTGCTCCAATCTCCTCTTCCAGCGCGCGGATTTGCGACGAGATTGCCGGCTGCGTGCGAAAGCGCTTCTCCGCCGCGCGGGAAAAGCTGGTGTGGCGCGCGACTTCCAGGAACGTTTCCAGCTGATCAAAGTCCATGAGGTTGTCTGATTCTTGGCTGAGAACGGTATAACATGAAATCCGCTGTGGAAAAGCAGGTAAAGACTTCCAATCACCTGCGGGAGGGCAGTTATCTGCCATGAAAGCTGTGATTGCCGAACAATACGGCGGCTCTGAGGTATTGGAACTTAGCGATGATTTGCCTGTGCCGCGTGTTGGCCCAAACGGCGTGCTGGTAGAGGTGCGCGCCGCAAGCGTGAACCCGGTGGATTGGAAGCTGAGAGAGGGACTGCTGCATGCCGTAATGCCAGTGATCTTTCCCGTGATCTGGGGATGCGACCTTTCCGGCGTGGTGAAAGAGGTTGGGCCTTCCGTGACCCTGTTCAAACCCGGCGACGAAGTTTATGGAATGAAAGATGGGTATGTCGCCAAAACATATCGAGGCACGTATGCGGAATATGTGGTGGTTCCGGAAAAATCTCTCGCGGCAAAACCAAAAAACCTGACACATGAAGAAGCTGCCGCGGTGCCTTTGGCCGCGTTGACCGCGTGGCAGGCCATGGTGAATCAGGGAAGGCTTAAGCCAGGACAACGGGTGCTGATCCATGCCGGAGCAGGCGGAGTGGGCGTGATGGCCATCCAGATTGCGAAAGCCTTTGGCGCTTACGTTGCTGCTACAGCCAGCACGCGCAATCAGGATTTATTGCGCGAACTGGGCGCCGATCTGGCGATTGATTACACGCGCGAGAATATTGACAAGATACGTCCGAAATTTGATTTGGTGCTCGATGGCGTGGGTGGGAGCGTTTGGGCAGAATCTTTTCGCGCGCTCAAGATGGGCGGTCGATTGGTTACTCTGACTCCGCCCATTCCAGAACAATCAAGCGGCAAGGTCAAGTTTTTTGCAATGGCGATTCAAGGCGTCGGGTTTGGCATGATGCGCGGATTGCTGGGCGGCAAACGATTGTCGATGACGCGGGTGAAGCCGCGTGGCGGGGAACTTGAGAAGATCACGGCTCTGATCGAGGCGGGCAAGATTCGTCCGGTGGTGGAAAAAGTGTTCGCTCTGGAGCAGATTGCAGAAGCTCATCGGCTAAGCGAAGCTGGCCACGTGAGGGGCAAGCTGGTAATCAAGATTCATGAAGACCAATGACTGTCGCATCACGATGTGAGCGCCATTAACTCAGTGTGCTTTGGTGTGCAAATATTTGCATACTGCGCCATAGATCGATATTATTCGATATGAAAAAGCCCCTGAGCGCGCACTGCGCCAGGATTACAGCTCTGCGTAATCCTGAGTAATTTTCTCACTCCCTGATGAATTCCTTACGCGATTGTGAGTTGCTGAATTCCAGCATCAACAAACCATCTTGTTTAAATTCTGCGTTGCGCTTTCATTCCTGTTTTGGAAGCAAAGCTGCACTTCCTGCGGCAACCAAAAACACCAAAACGATTTTCCCTGCACCTGTAAGCGTGTAAACAACCCCTTTCCGCGCTTGTCTCCCAATCGTTTTGGAAAAAATCAAAATGTGAGGTTGAATTGAAAAAAGCTTTGACGCTCTTCTTGTGGAGTTGTCTATTCATAGGTGCTCCACTTGCCCGAGCCGCGCAGCCCACTGCCAT
>JASLFF010000479.1 GCA_030150795.1 Terriglobales bacterium
GACATAACAGACCCCTTTCTTGTTACCTGCCATGTTTCGAGCTAACTGATTCTATCCAGCCTTATAGGATGGTTGCCAGTGCGCGTCGCAGACTTACTTAGCCACGCTGCTCAGCATCACGATGCCCAGCGCAAAGATCAAAAGAGAAACAAGCCTGCGGAAGTAGGCTTCAGGAATACGCGCAAGCACTCGGCCACCAGCCAATGTACCAATGGTGACACCTACTGTCATGATGGCGATCGAAGTCACGAGACGACGAACGGTTTCCGGACTGGTAAAGAAATAAACAGGCATTCGCGCGCCGTCGACGATCAGCGCGATTGCAGTCGCTGTGGCGACAAAGGTTTTAGCTTCAAGATTGAAGCCGAGCATGGCCGCGGAGCGGACGCCGCCTTGGTTGCCCACCAGTCCGCCCAGCAAGCCTGAGAGCGCGCCGCCAAGCCACGCTATTTTCTTACCGAAGCGCATCTTCTTCGAGAGTCCGGTGAGTCCCATAAATCCGGCAAAGACAAGAAGCCCGCCGAGAATGTAAGCCAGAGCAGGACTGCTGAAGCGCGAGCCCAGCCATGCGCCCAGCAAACCTCCGCCGGCGCTGGCAATGCCAAAGTTTTTAAGCAGATGGCGGTCGATCTTGTGGCGCAGGTTCCAGAAACGAATCGCCGTTGCGACCAGATGAGGGATCGACACTGCGACTACGGCTTCCTTCGTCCCGACGCTCAAGGCCAGCAACGGCGTTAGCACGCTGCCGATCCCAAAGCCGGAGAGCGCGGCAATTGCGCCGCCAAGAATCGCGGCAACAAAGAGCAGTGCTGCGGTCATTTTGCGGGCGGAATGGACGGCGTGAACTGGCTGATATCGTAGATGCCGAATTGTTTTTCCAGTTCGGTCACCTTGTCCACGGCCATGTCAAATCCATCGCCGCCAAAGGTCTTGCGCTCAATGCCTTCAAACTGCTCGCCCATGGCGTCATACTCATGCTTGCTCACGACCTTGTGCAGTGCAGGGAAGAGCACCGTATCTTCACGCGCTTCATGCGGCCGATACATGCGGTTGAACGCCGCCAGCGACGTGCGCAGCGTCTCGTTGTCCGCGCTCTTGGCTGCCGCCGTGATTCTTTCCGTCAAGCGCCGTCCCATGGCGTGCTGCGCCCGCAGGTTTGTGGTCAGTTCAATCAGTTTGCCCGCCTGTTCAAAGCGCGGAAAGATATGGTCTTCTTCCAGCTTCTCGTGGTAGTCCTCAATAAAGCTCTTGATGATGCCGGCTGCATTGCTCACCACAGCGGGATCAAATTTTTCATTGGCCTGGATGCGCCGGAGGGTTTCGTCATAAATCAGCAACACGCGATTGAGTACGCCATGCTCGCGCATCAGGTCTTCATTGGTGGAAACGTCTTCTTCTGCTTCTTCTTTCTTCTTGGCCGCCTTTTTGGGGGCTTTTTGTTGAGCGATTGCTGAAAGCGGCAAGATAAGAGAAGAGCCGGCCACGGTGGAAGTTCCAATCAGAAAGTCACGGCGTGAAGTTTTCATTGTAGGGGTCCTCAATGAGAATGCGTACTGCCTGTGGGGCGCACCCGCAAGAATAATATAACTCCCGCCGGATGTTGCCCGTAAATGGGAGTAAGAAATTCAGGCTTGCCATAGAACGTGACTTGCGCGCCCAGCGCGGTTGAAAGGCCCGGAATCACGGGAAAGTCGTGGTCGTATCCTGCGGTGTAAGCCTGGATGCGGGCGAGGAATCGTTCGTCGAAGTCCGGCGGCTCCGCTTGTTTTCCCAGCAATAACTCGCTGGTGCGATCCACATTTTCGATTCGCGTCCACACGCGGTTACGCTCGGCAAATTGCAATGTAGATTCTGCCAGGTAGCCGTTAGCGATCTGCCCGCTCTGCAATACTCGATTTCGTCCCCACAACACCGTTGAAGCCCAACTTCCGCTTGTGAACGGCTTGTTGTAGCTGACTGAAGCCGTCATACGTTGGACATCATCCGCCGGGTGCAACTGCTCCGGGCTGCTGAGATGGCCAAAGGAATATTGCGCGCTCCAATTTTGTCCCGGCTGTACGGTAAGGCGCGTTGACCATGAATCGATTGCGCCTGAGTCGATGTCCCATCGAAATTCATCTGGCTCCCGACCGTGGAATCCTGAGAATTCAAGGCGTGCATTTTTAAAAGCAACGCCGCCGGTTACGACGTCATCGGCAATGTGCGTCGAATCCTGCAAATGATGGCCTAGCGATGCCACCGGATCCTCCGAGGCGGAAGCGCGATGTGCATACGCGCTTGGCCCCATTGCTGGATCGCCAACGGGCGCAGCGTAAAAAGATAGCAGCGCATTTTCTCCGAGGCGCAAATCGTAGAGCGCTGCCAGTTCCATGATGAAGTCATGTGGATGCTGGCCGTCATTGATCGGCTTGCCGAACGCTGTTTCTCCCTGCTGGAAAAGCAGAGGATAAAAACGCTGCGTGACAGTTGCCGGTTCCAGGCTGAGCATAGTTCGCAAGGTAAGCTCACCCCGGCCAAGCTGGCGTTGGGCCATGGGCATGAACCAGTTCGTAGAAAAGACCTTGTCATAACCGCGCGGCCCGCTTTGTTGTAGGGTGTTTAGAAATGCCTCACCGTGAAACATCAGCATCCAGGCACCGCGTACGCTCATGATCATTGGCTCGTCCGTTGAATTTGGCTGCGCTGATGTGCCTGCAGTGCCGTGAAGCAGAATTTCGTCGATAAACGTCACCCGGTCGTGGATCGCGTCATGTTGCATGCCGGGCATGTTTTGCATGGTGTTGTCCGGCTTCGCCGGGGGCGTTGGATCGCCGGCGCGCTGGTGCTGTGCCGATGGCGTATTCTGGCCGAAGACTGTCGACGAAAAAAGAATGAGCAAAATAATTAGATCAGATAAAAACGAAAGCTTCATGTCGATCCCGTGCCGATCTGATTGAGTCCTGCGAAAATTGAGCAGTTGATGTCCAAACCAAATATGGGCGCATCCAGGGACAAATGCAGAAACTTAAAAATCAGATACGAAGTGACAGGGGTCTGTATGGCGGGGAAAATGAAGCAGAGAAGTCGGTAGAGGCGGGCGTTAAAGAATGCAAAGCTGGAGTCAGACCATCAAAAGCGCCATCCAGCACTAGCGGTGACGGTGTGACAACCGCGCTCAAAAGCGCGTCAGGAGAATGGTCTCCACTGCAGCAGACGTGGCTGGAATGAGGCGCGTTTGGGATGGATGGCGCGGATTCATGGCATCCGGAGTCGCCGTGCGACCCAATCTGTGCGTTCGCGAATGCCGGAGGCGCAACCGTGCAGGAAACCTGCAGCAAAAGCGCCGCTAGCGCTGCGAATGCGGCAACTCTCACGGCAAATTGGACCATCGAACGAATGCCCATGCGGAGCTCTCAAAATCAGGGTGCAACATCAATTCTACCGTATCCTTGCGGCTTTCACGTGCCTGCGCCTAATTCAGCTCGCAATTCTTCTTGAAGGTATTCGACTACAGCGCCGTTCTAAGAAATGCGCCGATGACCTCGGCGTAGACGAAAACAGGTTCCAACATCACGCCGTGCGCCTGCTCCACGGCGCATGGCGTTCACCTTACGCGAACATGAAATGAATGGGATGAATAGGGCGGCCCAGAGATCGAAAAAAACAGAACCTGCACCACGGAGGGCATTGGCGCAAGCGAGCAAAAATTTCCGGAGCAGTGCGTGAAACCGCTCCGGATGAGTTCGTAAACTGTGCGTCAGCCTTAATGGCTTATACGTTCTTAGACGCGGAAAAGTTTCATACGGTGGTGCGATTCGTCCCGATAAACAAAACTTGATGTGACTTAACCCTTCAAT
>JASLFF010000112.1 GCA_030150795.1 Terriglobales bacterium
ATTAAGTCTGATAATTTATCTTTATAAAACAATAAATCATTTCCCTTTTTTCTATAAGTCAGCTATCAAAAAAAGAATTTGGCTATCAGTATTGCCCGGAGAAAAATAGCAATCCTATAAAAGAGTCTTTCATTGAAAACTCTTCCCCCGCGATGCAGTCAGTTGTCAGTAGATTTTTCCTTGCGTGGATTCTTGCAGCGCAATTCATGCCGTCCCTGGCCGGTTCACGAGCGAAAATGGAAATCGCTTACCTACCGCAGAATCGTCTCAATGAGGCAATGCCAGGTGACGCGCGGTGAATGGGAGCTGTAGTCGATTCTTCTCTTCCGCCAAGAATTTGTACGCCTTTCGATGTCAAAAAAATAGCCTCTCCAAAGTCTCTCGGACTGATAGACTGCTTGATCCGAAGCCATGTGGCGTACAGGGGGAGATGAATGAATTTTGGAAAAACCGCGAGTCGGCGGTGGTATGGGGTGTTGTTGGCTCTGATCTTTCTTACAGCTTCAACCGCGGTGGCCGGAGCGAGCGATGACACGCCGGGACGCGATCCGAAGCAAGCGATCGACGCCGAATATACCAAAAAAATCCTGGAATACACCACGCAGCCAATGTTCGCCTCTCCCCTGGTGGATTACCTGCCTGCTTCCAAGACCATTCCGACCCCCAAGTCCGTGCTGGGCGACGTTGCAGGCGCACCCGGCATTCTTCCTTACTCAAGACAGGTTTATGAATACATGCGCCTGCTGGAGAAGGCCAGCCCGCGCGTAAAGGTCTACTCCATTGGACATACGGAAGAAGGCCGGGAGATGATTGCGGTGGCAGTCTCGTCAGAAGCGAACCTGGCCCACCTGGAAGAGAACCGCTTGCGGCTGGCCAAATTGGCCGATCCGCGCACCATCAAGATGGATGACGCCGAGGCCGAGCGCATTATCAGCGCCGCGGTGCCGGTCTACTACATTACCGGGACCATTCACTCTCCGGAGACGGGCGCGCCCACGGCGTTAATGGAGTTGGCCTACCGGCTGGCTGTTGACGAGAGCCAATACATAAAGGATATTCGCAACGGCGTTATCACGCTGATTACGCCGATTGTCGAAGTGGACGGCCGCGACCGCATGGTCGACCTGTATCGCTGGCACCTGGCCCATCCCAAAGATTATTATCCGCCGCTGATGTATTGGGGCAAGTATGTGGCCCATGACAATAATCGCGACGCGATGGCCGTGAGCCTGAAGCTTACCGAGAACGTCCTGAACACCTTCGTCGGCTGGAAGGCGCAGGTGCTGCACGATCTGCACGAATCCGTTCCGTATCTTTACGACAACACCGCGGGTGATGGACCGTTCAATGCCTGGGTGGATCCCATCCTGACCAATGAATGGGAAATTCTGGGCTGGCGCGACGTAACGGACATGACGCGCCTGGGCATGCCCGGCGTTTTTACGCACGGGAATTTCGATACCTGGTCGCCGGGCTATCTGATGTTCATTGCCGCCATGCACAACGGCATCAGCCGGCTGTATGAAACCTTCGGCAATGGCGGCGCTGATACCGTGGAACGCCAGCTTCGCCCGGAAGAGTACGGCCGCACCTGGTATCGCCAGGACCCACCGCTGCCCAAAGCCATGTGGTCGCAACGCAACAACAATAATTATGAGCAGACGGGGCTTCTCACTTCACTGCACTACTTCGCCAAAGAGAAAGAATTCTTCCTCAAGAATTTTTATCTGAAAGCCAAGCGCTCCATCTCAAAGCCTGCCAAAGAGGGGCCTGCCGCTTATGTGTTCCCGGCAGATGATCTTCGGCCCGGCGCGCAAGCCGCCCTTCTGGAAGTACTGCGCAAGCAGGGATGTGAGATTTCACGGTCGACAGCCGCGTTCACTGTAAAATTGCCGCCGAAGAAACCAGTCCGGACGGCCGGCGCTTCTTCTGATAAGGAAGCGAAGCCCGGTGAAACTCCGCAGCAAGCAGAGCAGCAGCCAAAGGAAGCCGCTCCTACGGCCACTCCGGCGCCTGATGTTCCGGCAAAAGAAGCCGCCGCCCAGGATGCAAGCGCGAAAGATGCAAGCGCGAAAAATGCCGGCAAAGAGGCGAGTGCAGGAGACAAACCCAAATCGCCGCCGCAGCCGACCATCGTTCAAGTGCCCGCCGGCAGCTACATCGTGCGCATGGACCAGCCGTATTCGCGCGTCGCCGACGCGTTGCTCGATCATCAGTACTGGAGCCCGAACGATCCGCAGAAAACTCCGTATGACGATACCGGCTGGACCTTTGGCGAACTGTTCAACGTCCGTGTGCTACGCGTGGTTGACGCCAAGGTGCTGGAGACGCCGATGGAGAAGGTGAGCGAGATCAAAGTTCGCGGCGGCGTTAGCGGCGGAAGTTCGGTCTTTGTGATCAATGCCAACGCTGACACGGCGCTCGCCACTCTCCGCTATCGCTTGACGCAAGCCTCGATTGAGGCCGCCGAAGAGCCGTTTGAAGCTGGCGGACGCAAGTTCGCGCGCGGGTCGTTCATCATAAGCAAGGTCGATACAGAAGCGCTGCGGCGGGAAGTTACAACCCTGGGTCTGGAAGCTGTCGGATTGTCCAGTGCGCCGGCGGTCAAGTCTCATCCAGTGCGCGCCGCTCGCGTGGCGTTGCTGCATACCTGGCTGAGCACCCAGACGGAAGGCTGGTGGCGACTGGCTTTGGACCAGATGGGAATCCCCTATAGCTACATCAGCACGCAGCAAGTTGCGCGAGAGGACGACCTCCGTTCCAAGTATGATGTGATCCTCTTCCCGCCCACAGGCCGCGGCGACACGATGGCGGTGATCAACGGCCTGCCTATGAGCTGGGGAAACGCGCTGCCG
>JASLFF010000511.1 GCA_030150795.1 Terriglobales bacterium
CCTTGATCTTGTTGATTTCGGCCAAAAGCTGGGGATCGGCGGTTTGTGCGCGAAGTATGGAGGCCAGAAAGATGAAGGCAAGGGTTGCCGTGGTTCTCTTGACCATGGAAGATTTGTCCTCAAGAGCTTGCGCGAGAAAGGGTAAACCCCAACAGCCGAGAATGCAAAAAGATGGCGCCCGCCAGCCAATTTTTGTGCTTTCCATGACCCGGAAAGTGGTCCAGAATGGCCCAGCTCACAGGAAAAGCCAGAGGTCAAAAAACGCACCGGGAAGCCCCTCGGCTCCAGCGTGACGTATGGAAGGCAGGCAATGAAAATATCTCAAGAAGATCTGAATTGGGCAGCTGATCAAGGGTTGATTTCAAAGGAACAAGCCAGTCAGTTGTGGGCCGCATTCTCCGGTCGAGAACCCACCAGCAGCCCGTTTGACCTGGCGCACCTGGCTTATTACTTCGGCGCTCTGGTCGTGATTTCAGCCATGGGATGGTTCATGACGCTGGGATGGGAACGATTTGGCGGAGGCGGAATCTTTTTGATCTCATCCCTCTACGCGCTGCTTTTCGCGCTGACTGGAAAAACACTCTGGTACAAAGAGAACCTTGTGGTGCCGGGAGGGCTGCTTTTTACTCTTGCGGTTTGGATGACACCCCTTGCAGTTTATGGATTGGAGCGCATGGCGGGATTTTGGCCCGCGTCAGACCCCGGTACTTTCCGTGACTTCCATGAGTGGATTCGCGGCAGCTGGATTCTCATGGAACTTGCAACGATTCTCACGGGACTGATTACGCTGCGGTTCATCCGATTTCCTTTTCTCACATTTCCGGTTGCATTCGCACTTTGGTATATGTCCATGGATCTGACGCCGATCATAGTTGGGAACGATCACTTCACGTGGCATGCACGGCTCTGGGTCTCAGCTATATTTGGTCTGGTCATCCTGCTGTTTGCCTACGTGGTGGACCACCGCACGGAAGCTGATTATGCATTCTGGCTTTATCTGTTCGGCACAATAGCCTTTTGGGGCGGCCTCTCACTCATGGAGTCCGGCAGCGAATTGTCAAAGTTTATTTACTGCCTGGTCAACGTTGGGTTGATGGTTCTTTCCGTGTTTCTGGACCGCCGGGTCTTCATGGTTTTTGGCTCTCTGGGAGTTTTCGGATATCTGGGACACCTCTCATGGACCATATTTAAGGACTCGATGGTATTTCCATTTGCATTGACGTTCATCGGCATTTTGGTGATTTACGTTGGTGTTCAATATCAACGAAACCAGCAAAGAATCGCGGAAGCTGTGCTAGGCGTGATACCGCCCGGAATGTTAAAACTGTTGCCTCAACATCGAGCGATGCGGAGTTAAGCCCACAGAGAGATCGTGCTCACGTTTATACTTAGCCTGAATGAATAGCCAACCCGTGATAGCCGTCCAATCCTTGATTAAGACATACGACAAGGTCGAGGCCGTAAAGGGCATCGACTTTCAAGTTGCGGAAGGCGAAGTCTTTGGCCTGCTGGGCCCGAACGGCGCCGGCAAGACGAGCACCATTGAAATCCTGGAAGGGCTGCGCCCACGCACCGGCGGCGAGGCCACTGTGCTGGGCTTTGATCCTGACCGGCAAAAGCAGCAGTTAAAGGACCGCATTGGAGTTTGCCTGCAAGCCACCAACCTGCCGGCCAAGATCCGCGTGCAGGAGGCGCTGGACCTGTTTGGATCGTTCTATACGCGCAGCGTGAGCTCAGAGCAACTGCTGAAGCGGCTGCAACTGTGGGACAAGCGATCTGCGTATTATGAAACGCTCTCCGGCGGGCAGAAACAGCGGCTGGCGCTTGCGCTGGCACTGGTGAATGATCCGCAACTGCTCTTTCTGGACGAACCAACCACAGGCCTTGATCCGCAAATCCGGCTGGAAATCCACGGCCTGATTGAAGAAATGAAGTCTGAGAAGCGCACCGTGGTGCTGACCACGCATTACATTGAAGAAGCTGAGCGGTTGTGCGACCGCGTGGCGATTATTGATGCAGGAAAAATTGTGGCCATTGGCACACCGCGTGAACTGCAGCAAAAAAGCGCTGAACGGTCGCGCATTGACATTGTGTGCGCCCAGCCGATGAACGCTGCAGCTTTGCCGCAGTGGCCTGATGCACTGGAAAGCAAACTGGACGGGGACGGACGAACGCTGACGGTATATTCGTCGCGCCCGGCACGGACACTCTTTGAGATCATGAAATGGCTGGACCAGCAGGGAATGCAACTGGAAGACTTGCATCTGAAACGGCCGACGCTGGAAGACGTATTCGTTGAATTGACGGGGAAGAAGCTGAGAGATTAGCAATCAGCCATCAGGACTCAGCATTCAGTCCTGAAACATTGTCCTGATGCAGGCAATCACGGGATGGCAGGTATGGACAGCGAAAGAAGAAAAAAGAGGATATGAAACAGTATCTCGCAATTATCGCCATGGACATCCGGCTGGCCTTGCGCCTGCGCGCGGTGATCTTCTTCAACTATCTTTTTCCGTTGATTTTCTTTTTTACGTTTGCCGCGTTCATGGGCCGCACGACG
>JASLFF010000517.1 GCA_030150795.1 Terriglobales bacterium
TGCGCCGTCAATCACGCGGTTCACGCCGATCACGCCTCCGAAGGCTGAAACGGGATCGGTCTCCTTGGCCCGCATGTAGGCCTCAACCAGTGTCTTGCCCGTTGAGCAGCCTGAAGGGTTGGTGTGTTTGATGATGGCGCAGGCCGTCTCTTCGAATTCCTGTGCCAAGTCCCAGGCCGCCTGCAGATCCACTATGTTGTTGAAAGATAATTCTTTGCCCTGAAGCTGTTTGCCGTTGGCTACGCCCGCACCTGAACCGTCAGAATACATGGCAGCACGCTGGTGCGGATTCTCGCCGTAGCGCAGATCCATAGCTTTGTTCAGCCCAAAACGCAGGACCGCAGGGAAGTCATCGCCGGTAGTTGCGGCGTGGGGAAGCTGAAATTCTTTGGCGTCGTTACTAAGTGAAGTGTCGGCCAGGGTGGCGGCAATAGCGCTGTCATACGCGGCAGTGGTAGCAAAGGCCTTTTGCGCCAGACGCCAGCGCGTTGGCAGCCCAATCTCTCCTCGGGAACCCGCCATTTCCTGCGCGATGGCTGCGTAATCCGAGGGCGAGGTCACAATTGCCACATCTCGAAAATTCTTTGCCGCCGACCGTACCATGGAAGGCCCGCCGATGTCGATGTTTTCGATTACCTCGTCAAAATGCACGCCGGGTTTCGACGCGGTCTTCTCAAATGCGTAGAGATTTACCACCACCATGTCGATGGGCTGTATGCCGTGTTCTTTGGCGGCCGCCACGTGCCCGGCGTTGCCGCGAATATGCAGGATTCCGCCGTGAACTTTAGGGTGAAGCGTTTTAACTCGCCCGTCCATCATCTCAGGAAATCCAGTCAAATCGGAGATGTCTTTTACGGTGATGCCGGCCTCGCGCAGCAGCTTGGCCGTGCCTCCGGTGGAAACCAATTCCACTTTCAGGGCGGCCAGCTTTTGGGCAAATTCCACCAAACCGGTTTTGTCGGTAACGCTCAGGATTGCACGCTGAATTTTGGGCACTCTTGTTCCTCAGGAAGGAATGAAAGGACTAAAGAATAAGGTATCAGCGTGAAACGACGGAGTGCAAGAAGCGGAAACCTGTCGCTAGTGGGTCAGTTTGATTTCTACCGCGACCAGAAAGGTGTGCCCCGGCGGCGTTCGATACCCGCGTAGGCGAGTAAGCGCGGCACAGGGGCACAAGCGACGGAGCAGCCTTGCGGCTGTCCAGCTGCAGCTGTCTATAGATTTAATAGTTTAGCGACATAAAATTTGTGATGTTTATCACGCTTGTGCTAACTGACCTGACGGGTCTCTCCCTGAGCGTCTTTTGACCAGATCGTTTTCTTCCTTGGCGATTGTTGATCTTTGGCAGGAATCAAAGCGCAGATTTCTTCGATGTTCCAAACGAGTTAAGGAAAGAAAAAGGGGGCTTAAGAAAACTGCTAAATACCAGGCACGAAATACCAAATACTATGCCTTTGGCTTTGCCTTCAATTTCGCCTGCCCATTCTGCAACTCGACGGTATATTCCACGGCCTTGCAGCCGTATTCTTTTTGCAGTTGGGTCGTTTTCTGTTTGACGAATTTCTTGAATGAGTCCAGGTTTGCCGAGCTTTTTTCACCTGTTTTTTTGCGCGCCTCCGTAAGCGCCTGAAACAGCGATTCCACGGGCGCATGGTCAGAACCATCAGAGACTGACATGCTGAACGGGCGATCTTCCGTTGCCGCACCATGATGCTTCATCGCCTTCTGCGCTTCATGCTCTTCGTCCGTCCGCAGGCCCTGAATGCCCAGAACCGCATCCTGCGGGCGACGGTATCCTTCTTCCTTGATCACGAGCTTTTGCTGCCAGAGCGCGTTATAGAGCGCATAGCGTTGCTGGATGGTGGTATAGCGGAACCGCTGAGCATAATTCATGCGATTGCCGTCAGAAAACTTCTTCAGGAGGTTTTTGACCTTCCACTCGACATCTGCCGGTGGTTTTTTGGAGCCCCCGCCAAAGTACATGTCGTACTCGATCTTCAGCCGGCGCAACTGGTCTTCGAGCACGTTAAGTTCTTCGTCAATCGCCAAAGTGGCAGCTCCATTCCAGGGTCGGGTGCTCCAGGGAGCATTTAGGCGGAATATACCATAGACCGCTGGGCCGCTCCTATGTGCTCAAGGTACAGTCTGCATCCCCTCACTGGGGTACTTTGCCGACGGCGCGACGCCCGGATAAAGGCCGGCAATTCCGCATTGGGCCGATTTTTTCCTGCCTTTGGGCCAACCTGAGAAGCAGGCATTTCATCCTCCCTCAGAATTGCATCTAAGAAAAGGTATACAAAGGACTAATTATGCTTCCTAAGGTCGTGGCAAAAAATCGAACCCGGATCGTTATTGCAGACGATCACACCGTGTTGCGCGAATCGCTGGCTGCCCTGCTTTCCACACAGCCCGATTTTGTTGTGGAGGGGCGTGCTTCCAACGGCCAGGAAGCCCTGGCGATTGTGAAAGAGAACCAGCCAGACGTTTTGCTGCTGGACCTCTTTATGCCCGAAGGAGATGGCTTTGAAGTCCTGCGTACTCTGGACCGCGCCGGCAGCCGGGTGGCCGCCGTGGTGCTTACAGGGTCTGACAATGAACTTGATTACGCCCAAGTGGTAAAGCTGGGTGCGCGGGGCCTGGTGCTCAAGAGCGACGGTCCGGAGAAGTTGTTCATGGCGGTCCGCACAGTGGCCAATGGAGAACTGGCATTCTCAGATGAATTGGCCCAGCAAGTCCTCACCACAATGACGGCGGAATCCAAAACTTCCGCCAACACCATGAGCCGCCTTTCTACCCGTGAGCGCCAGATCGCCTATCACGTGGCCCGGGGCATGAAGAACAAAGACATCGGCGAAGCCCTTACTATCAGCGAGAACACCGTAAAGCGCCACCTGCAAAGCATCTTTACCAAGACTGGCGCGCGCGACCGCCTGGAGTTGGCGGTGCTGGCGCTGAGCGAGGCAAGCAAGGCAGCGTAGGAGCATTTAGCAATCCCTATTACCGCAAAGGGCGCTAAGGACGCGAAGGAGATAGGGAGTAGTTTCCTAAAAGATACGGCTATCGGAGTTTCGCTACTCCTCGAAGGCACAAATTCAACACACAACTACCGTTGCGCCCTTCGCGTCCGTTGCGGTTGATTTCTTTTGCTGACCGCTGAGTGCTGACCGCTGAGTGCTTTTTACTTCCCCGCGCCCGCTGCCATCTTCTTCACCATGGCCAGCACCAGCTTGCGATCGCTGTCATTCAGGCCCATAGAGTAGCGGCGGATCTGGGTAAGAAACCGGACTTCATCTTCAGTCAACGGCGGCAGATGTTTGGTGTTGCCGTTGGAAAAATGGTCGGCAAAAAACTGGCCGAGAGGGAGTTCCATGGCTCCGGCAATTTTGGAAAGCGTATCCAGTGAAGGGATGGTGTGGCCGTTTTCCACGCGTGAAAGGTAGCAGCGCAAAAGCCCGGTGCGCTTCTCAATGTCACCCTGTGACATACCTTTCTGTAGTCGATAAGTCCTGATTGTTTCGCCGATATTCATGCTGGGACCAGCTCTTTGATCTTCATTCCCGGGGTGCTTGGATAGTAACCAGATAAGCAACTTTCTGCAAGAACATTTTTTGTCAGG
>JASLFF010000535.1 GCA_030150795.1 Terriglobales bacterium
GTTTGGATCTGGTTCCACTGACGAGTCGGTAATGGATTTCTCTGATAAGGGCAGGGTCGAGGGCACTATGAGCTCTGGATCCAACGGGCCGATCCATTTTAGCGGGACCTGGGATTTTGAAAAACTCTCAGACCGACGTTTCGTTCTATGGCTGAACTTTACGTCATTACGCGATAACACAGAGAAATTAGATACCCATGATGACCCGCCTGAGCGGGAAAGATTTGAAGTGTTGGATCAAAATCACATTCGTGGTATCGATCACAACGACCTTGCCGAGCGACTTCCTTAACCGACAATGGATCGCATGCCATGCAGTGATTCCTGCAGATTCATGGCATTCAGATTGCGAGGAATTATGCGCAGCAAAAAAAGATCTATTAAAGGAAGATTTTACGGAGACTGCCCTGGGACCGCAGAGCTACACGGTCCCAGGGGCAATTTGGCTTAGTGATTTCCCGGCGTTGGCAACTGCAACGTCAAAAGGAAATCGACTACTGCTTGCTGTTGTTGCAAGGAAAGTTTTTCAAACGCATCAATCACCGGCGCCGCTTCACTTCCGCTTCCGATGGCTGAATCGCCATGAAGCAGAATTGCCTGGCGCAGAGATGTTGCACGGCCGTCATGCAGCCACGGACCTGTATCAGCAACACCCCACAATGGACGCGTGAGAAATTCATTAGGAACGTTGATGATGTTCGCTACGTCAGTACCCTGGGCGGGCAGCGGAGGCAACGGATCAGAGAGAAACTTGCCCATGTTGTGCCTTTTCAAGTCACTGAACAGAGGAACATCTACGGTGTTGTCTGAATTTACCGGCAGGCGCGGCAACTGAAAATCTGTTACAGCCGAATCCGGAGGATTGAGCGGGATCATATAGTCCTGGCCCACTATTCCGGCGTTGGCTTCTGCTGCCGGCGACACAGTCTTGTTTGCCGAAAATGGAGCTCTAAGCTTCTTCTGGAGAGTGCTTTCACCTTCAGGCGCCTGAACGGAGTTTTGCAACAGATTTTCTCCCTGCAGATTCTGCAGGTTGGCTTTGTAGCGGCGCACGATCGGAAGCTGTTGTGATGACGCCGTAGGCGTAATCAACGACCCATGGTTTTTGGTTGAGATTATGGCTCTAATGTTTGTAGCTGAATAGGAAGATTCAGACGGGCACACGCTTTCATTCACCGGTACACCGTTTGGACAGGATGCCGCCGAGATTGGCCATGTTAAAGGATTGTCTGGGTTGATGATGGGCGCTTTTTCATCATTTGGATTGGTGGGCGCTTCAATCAACACAAACGGCGTGTATAGCTTCATCGGTCCCATGTGGCAGTTGGCGCACATGTTCTGATAAAGGCCGGGCTGCTTACCAAAAAATATCTGCTCACCGAGTTTTGCGCTTTCTGAAGGAGGAGTCTGTACCGGCGGCCGCGTCATGCTGACAAATGACGCCATCGCCGTAACCTGCCCAATCGTGACTTCAGGGCCGGTTTTCTGGCTGCCCTTGCCATCGCGGTCACAATCGCAGTAAGCGACTTTTTCAAAGGCTTGCATGCTGAAATGGAAATCCAGCGCGTCGCGCACAAAATGCCGCAAGCTGGAAGCAACACCCTTCCATTGGAACGGACGCACAACCAGATCGCAGGAAACGCCTGCGAGCCCGGTAAGATCGTCAGTGAACCCGTTCTGGCCTCCAATGCTCAATGGGCTGTCAATTCCCGCTTTGCAAGCACAATTGGCGTCATTACCCGGCTTGCAACTTGGAGTATTTATGACCACTTTTGCTTTTGAGTTGGGAATGAACGTTGTGGTGAAAGTTCCAAAGTTTACGCCTTTTGCGCTGAGCGCCTGCTGGAAAGGCTTGCCAGGCTGTTTCTTTGCCGCAGCACGCGCCTGATCTCTCATAACAAAAAGATCAATGCTCATTTCTTCCGCCACTGCCTGCGTATATCCGCTGCCAAACACTGCCGGAGGATTGCGAATGAAAAGTGTTTGCGGGTTTGGATAAAGAGGATTGATGAACGCATTGCTGTTGCTTCCCGCGGAACCAGCCGTGCCAGGAGCCTTTCTCATTAATGCTCCCCGCGCATCTACGCTGGCACTGCCGATCGAGTTATGGCATTCAAAGCAGCTTTGCGAATCCAATCCGTTTAGGCGCAGGTAAGGATAGTCAGGAACCCTATTATTGAAAACATGGCGTTGCGCCGCACGCGGGCCGTTCACGCCTTCTCCGTAACCATCGCCCAATCCAGTTTTTGGATCGAAGGGAAGAAAGGGAGTGGTCCAAAAATCTCCGCCGGAGTTAAGAACATCTTTGAGTTTATAGAAACAGCCAGGATCTGTTGCGACTGGACATCCGTTGAGCAACTTAGGTTGAACAATGTCAATTCCAGGCCTGAACACAGGGTTTTGCGCGGACATTGCAGTAAACGCGACAGTCAATACGCCGACAAACACAGTTGCAAGGGCAAACAGCCTAAGGCTCACAACTCGCTGCCTTTTAAAACGTGCAAGCATCATGGTCTCCTTTAAGGACCGCTCTGTTGATGAACCTGCTTTCAGGCCTGAAAAGGAGCCTGAATACAGGATGCCATTGTGGAATTTTGTGATTAAGGGGAAAGCTGTGAAGAATCCTACTCTGATTCGCCGCTTGTAAACAGCACTGAAGAAAAAATTCTGCCTTATAAAAAATATAAGAAACTTCTTATCGAGCCATGATTGGGTATGGTCAATGGTGGGGCTTGAGAATCAGTAGTGCAACGTCGGCTGTGTCTACCCAAAACCTGTGCTTCAATTGCACAAGCGTCGCCGATTCCGACAACTTCGCTCACATAATCCGCCGAATGGTCGTTCTTCCAGAATAATGAATGATAAAGGACGTTATCATTCGCAAACACTTGGTCGAGGGGGGCGCAATTGTCCAGAAACGGGCTTGTGGCAAGTTGTGCGCAATCCGGAATAATCTCATCCGGAAACAGCGCCGGCAAATTCAAAACTGTAGGCGATTTTGTAGCTGCAAGAGACGATTCAATTCCGTTTTGACCGTCATCCGCTCGCAATCCTGAAGCCGACTTCCGGGCGTCTCGGCTACCCGCTTTTTTTACATGCTGCTCCTAAGGGCAGAGAAGGATACGTAATGCGCTGCGATGGTTTTCGAGAGGCGACCATCCGTTGCCATCTTTGACACCTTTGGCCGATTCTGCCGCTTGAAGTTGGATCAGACAACATCGTTGACCAAAGGGCCCGTACTTTTTTGCCTGGAGTCTACGTGCCGGGCCGATTCCTTTGGCGAATTTGTTAGAAATCTTTAATAAATATATTGACGCCACGGAGGCGAAAGCAGTACCATTCGCAGCCATTGAAGTTGGTACCAGGGATAAAGAGAAGGGTTTCCGGTTTCACTATGCGGACGTTGCAAACTCAACGGTCCGTCGACTTTACTGCACGTAGCAACTTCCGGAGCCGAAGCATGTCGAAAAAATGCAGTCACACTCGCCTGGTGCCTCTGCTGTTTCATGCTAGCCTCGACCCCCATGTTCGTGCGTGCCTCACTTGTCCTCCGCTCTAGATCGGTTTTGCTGGGCAACTGAACTCTTAACGCTGGATCTTTCACTCAAAAAACCAAAGCACGCTATCGCCGGCGTACGACTTGCTCTTGCCGGCCGACGCCCGGACGGCACCATCAAACTCACTGACCAAGGAGAACAGTATGGGTCGCAGAGATGATAAAGAAGGTTTTTGGTTATCAGAAAACTCAGATCGAAAACGCCTCAGAGATGCTGAGAACGCTCGCAGGAACCGCGAAGAAATCACTAGAGCCGTTTCCCACGGCAAGGTCTCGCGGCGTGATCTGGTCAAATGGGGCCTGCTCACCAGCGCGGGACTCATGGCGCCGATCGGCGGACTGAATCCGTTTGTACGATCAATGAACGCGCAAACAAGCAGCTTCAGCCGGGGTAGCGGCAGTTGCAGCCAGATCCCCACCGGACTGAATCCCAGCCCGCTTTTCGGCCAGTCACCCTTTACGCAGCCAATGCCGCGGTTTGACGTGCTCGCACGTAATGCGGTTTCCACTTTGAATCCCGCGCCGACTGCGCAGGCCAACACAACCCAGCAGCCGGTTGATCCCAAGCTGGTGGGCGGACAAACCGGCCTGACCGGACCGATTGAAGGCCGTCCTCCGGGAGCGAATTGGGCGCACCAAAAATTTGCCCAGTTCCCGCCTGCGGTGGCGGCGGAGATCACCACGAAAGAGGTAACTACCAATTCCACCTACAATCCGGGGGTCACCTCGGACCTCAACTCCGGCATCAATCCGGCCACGCCCATTCCGCCGAAGTTTCATCCGAACTTCCCAGCACAAAACGCGAACCGCGTATGGACCTTCAACGGCACTTTCCCTCCCAAGCTGCTGCAAGTTCGTTACGGTGAGCCGGTCCTGATGCGTCACCACAATGCTTTGACCACGGACATTACCAACAACGGCGGCTTTGGACGATTTACGCTGACCACCCACGAGCATAACGCCCACCATGGCGCCGAGAACGACGGTTTCACGGGCGCGTACTTCTGGCCGAACCAGTTCTACGACTATCACTATCCGTGGGTGCTGGCCGGATTCACCAGCATCAATACCACCGCCACCGACGCGCGGGCCGGCGCTCCCAACGATGCAGGTGGGATCACCAAAGTTCCCGGCGACTGGCATGAGACCATGAGCACGCACTGGTTCCACGATCACATGTTCACCTTCACTGACCAGAACGTGTACAAGTGCAACGCTGGAATGAATAACATCTACAGCTCGCTGGATCGCGGAGACGAGTCAGTGAATGACGGGGTAAATCTGAGGATGCCCAGCGGTTACTCGGAAACTCTTCATCCTGGCTGGGGCAACCTGGATTATGACGTCAACCTGATGCTGGCGGATAAAGCCTGGGACGCCAACGGCCAGCTCACCATGGACAACATAGCTTTCGATGGTTTCCTGGGCGATCAGATGACTGTGAACTTCGCCTGGAAGCCCTTCTTCAATGTGTATGCGCGCCGGTACCGCTTCCGCATCCTGAACGCCAGCGTTTCGCGCTTTTTCGCTCTTGCCTTGAGCGACAGCTCGAACATGGTCCAGATCGCGAACGATGGAAACCTGCTGCCCCTGACCGTGAACCTTACCCAGACCGACCAGCTTGGCATTGCCGAGCGCTATGACATCGTGATTGATTTCTCGCGCTACACGGCGGGCAAAACCGTGGATCTGGTGAACCTGCAACAGATGTCGAGCGGTAAATTACCTGGGCCGGTTCTTACAGTATCCCAGGCCACCGGCGGCACCTCTTGCGATCCCTGCGTTGGGTCGTTCCTGCGCTTCAAGGTCCTGGGTCCGCCACCGAAACCAGACCTAAGCGTTGATCCTTCGGGCGCTGGCAAGGGCATCGTGTTGATTCCCAATCCGACCCTGCCCACGGTTGCCCGGCAGCGCACGTTTACCTTTGACGACCGTGCCAGCCAGGACCAAAACGATCCCGTCACCACTTACTTAGGCAATGGCCAGGGCAGGGGCTCCTGGGGTATTGCCACCAACAACAACAGCGGCAGCCGCTCCTTCAGTCGCGGAAGCGCGTTGCAGGCGGACTTCGGCCGCATTTCATCGCAGCCGGGATTCGCCACCTGCGAAGAATGGACCTTGCAAGGCGGGTTTGGCTGGGACCATCCCATCCACATCCATTTTGAAGAGGGCCAGATCATCTCTCGCAACGGCAGTCCGCCGTCGCCGGCGGAGAGCGGCCGCAAGGATGTCTATCGCCTGCGACCCAACGGCACTGTGGTAATCAGAATGCAGTTCCGCGATTGGGGCGGCATGTTCATGGAGCACTGCCACAACACCATGCATGAAGACAATGCCATGCTGTTGCGGTGGGACCTGGATAGTGGAAGCCCGTTCCTGAGCCCGCTGCCCACACCCATTTCAAAACCGACTGGCGTAACCTTCCAGAACCCGGATGAGATCTTGCCCGGCGCGTAATTTAACTCCGGGCGTTATCCGCAGGAGAGCGCCCGGACCAAACCCAAAGCATTTGCACTAAAAATCGGCGGGGCGTTTGCCGCAACAGGTTCGGCCCCCAGCATTTTGATCACGTTTGTTGAGGATCGTTTGTTGAAGACCCCAGGGAGTGCATTATGTTGTCGAAGAGTTATTCAAGGTTGGCAAAGACTTCTGCGCTTTTCATCTTAGCGATGGCAGTTTCATACCCCGCCCATATTGCGTCCGCGGATGATGCGAACAGCCATTTTCCCAATATCGAACTCATTACCCAGGACGGGAAGACAGTCCACTTCTATGATGATGTGATCAAGGGCAAGATCGTGGCCATTGACTTCATCTATACCAGCTGCCAGTATGCCTGCCCGCTTGAAACCGCCCGCATGGCCCAGGTGCAGAAGAAATTGGGCGACCGCGTGGGGGACGACATTTTCTTTTACTCCATCAGCATTGATCCCGAGCACGACACGCCCGAGGTACTGAAGGCCTATATGGAAAAATTCCATATTGGGCCCGGATGGACCTTCCTCACCGGGAAGAAAAAGGACATTGATTTCCTCAGCAAGAGGCTGCATGTGTATTCTGATCCAGCCATCAACGCGGACGGACACCTGCCTCATCTGCTCATCGGCAACGAAGCCACGGGGACCTGGATAAGGGCCAATGCCCTGGATAACCCCAGCTTCCAGGCAAGAATGATCGGCGAGTTCCTGGACAACTTCAAGCACACCGATTTCAAAGCGGAGCAGCAGAGGAAGACCGGAGACGGCAGCGCAATTTCTAACTTCGATCGCGGAAAGTATTTGTTTGCCCGGGACTGTGTAGCCTGCCACACCATGGGACAGGGCGACAAAGTGGGTCCCGACCTCTTAGGAGTGACCACGGTGCGGGATCACGATTGGCTGGTGAAGATGATTCAGCACCCCGAGCAGCTTCTGAAGGAGAATGATCCGATCGCGACGGCGATGCTAAAAAAGTACAACAATGTACGCATGCCCAACGTCTCGGTTAACAACGACGAATTGGGTCTCTTGCTTCGTTATTTAGAGACCGCAACGGCGGCGCACAATAATAAGGAAGCCACCGCGGGTGCGAACGCTGTTGCGACTAAACCAGCGGATCCGGCAACAGGAACAACACATCCGAACCGTTGAGCGACTTGCTATTTGCCAATTGCTAACTGCTGATTGCTGACATATGGCGCTATATTGGCCAGCATTTGAATTTACTTACACCCTGGATATGGTGCAATTGCTGCCCCACCTTGCAGCGGTTGAGTGCCACAAAGCGGCCTCATCCTCGCGCGTGCTTCCTCCGCCCTGGCGGGAGCGCGCACGTTCGGGCGAAAGCGAGGCTCCACTGTGCGATGCGTCTGCCCAAGAGGTGCGCAACCGGCAGATCCACCTGCGCAAGCTGGAGCTGCTGAACAACAACGCCAGCCGCGCTCAGTCCTGGGTCCGGCAACGCTTTAACCCCGGCAGCGCACCGATATCGCTGGATGACATTCTTGCCATGCACCGCATGGTGGCTGCAGAAGCCGGGATTCGCTATGACAATGTCGGCGTCCTGCGCAAAGATGGTCAGAAAGTGGTGGTGGGAGACGCGGGAATCGGCTACCACGTTGGCGCTCCCGCAGTTAGGCTCCCGCATCTGATGGACGATTACCTTCAGTTCATCAGCAGTGCCAGCCTGGCCAGCATGCCCGCACCGATTCATGCCCTGGTGACGCACTTTTTCTTGGCCACTATCCATCCCTTTGAGGATGGCAGCGGGAGAGTGTCGCGCCTGGTGGCGGCGGGAATTCTCTTCCGGCGTGGTTACAACGGCCACGGTTTCTACGCCCTCTCCAGCCATTTCTACGAAAACCAAGAGCGATACTACAGGATCGTCTTCAAACAACAGCAGGAGCCGTGCCCCGATCTCACGGAATTCATCGCCTTCGGCCTGGAGGGGCTGGCGCTCGAACTTCGCGGCATCAGCAGCTTCATTAAGGTGAAACTGAATCGCGTTGTGTACCGCGAAGCGCTCGTAGCATTACGGAAGCAACGAAGCGCACGACGCCTCCAGTCGCCGCTTTGATAATTGCCAGCTGCCGATTGGGGCGCAGCTACTTTTGCAGATAAAACAACCCGCGCTCCATCTGAAGGTCGCATTCATGAAATGCTTCAGAGAGATTGTCCATCACATCTCTGGCGATGACAGTGTTCTCGTGAAGTTCGTCTCGCGCCATGTCCCCGGCCAGCCCGTGCAGGTGAACCGCGCCGGCCACGCATACATCCTTGAGGAAAGCAGCGCCCTTGGCGGCATTGCTCTGGAGCTGCTGGGCGCGATGCTTTCTGACCTTCTCCATCGAGTCTGTTCCGTAGATCTCATGCATCCACGATCTCTGCGGCTCCGGCTCCGGAGCGGCGACTTGTCGCGATGGCGTCGAACCAGCAGCCTGCTTGGCGAGCGTAGCGCCGATCATGCCGGAAAGGACGTCGCCCGATCCTCCTTTGGCCAGCGCAGAATTGCCGCTCATGTTGATCCAGGTTTCCCCGGACGCTCCGGCCACCACGGTTCTCCAACCCTTTAAAACCACGCAAGAGCCGGTCAAACTGGCGATGCGCCGCGCGACTCCTAGCCTGTCTGACTCGATCTCCTTGGTCGAAATGCCCAAAAGGCGCGCGGCTTCGCCGGGATGGGGTGTGAGAACACGAAACTTCTCCGTCCCTTCTGCCGGCTTCAGTTCTCCCGCAGATCCTGCAAACGCGTTGATTCCGTCGGCATCGAGGACCAGCGGCAGCGCGCAACGCCGGGTCAGACTTCGCACCAGTTGTGCTGTCTGATCGTGCTGGGAGAGTCCCGGCCCAAGCACCACAACGTCCTTCCCTGGCATGAGCTTGTCAATCACATCACTCGCTGCGGAGCCGATGGAACCTGTTTCAGTTTCCGGCAGCCCTTCCGTCATGAGCTCCGGCGCAAAGCCTGCCACTATGGCCTGAATTGATTTAGGACAGGCGATGGTGACCAGCCCGGCGCCGGTGCGCAGAGCTGCCATTCCGGCAAGCGCTGCAGCCCCGGCTTTACCGGCAGCTCCGGCGATCACCAGCACATGCCCGAAGCTCCCTTTGTGGTCGTCGGGCGGTCGAGACGGGAATGCCATGCCCACCTCCTGGCCGGTAATCACCTGCAATTCGGATTTGTTTGAAACCAACACAGGCTGGACGCCAATTTCGCTCAGTGCAATCGGCCCTGAAGTAAGCTCCCCAAAAACGTGGGCGGGCTTGGGAGCCACGAACGTAATGATTCCATGGGCGAAAACCGCGTCGCGTTCCGTTTGATGAAAAGGTAGTGTTGCGTCTGGATCGACTCCCGATGGCACATCGATCGACACTATCGTCCCAAATGCGTCGTTGACCGCTTCCACTGCCGTCTTTTGCAACGCGCCCAGGGGAAGCT
>JASLFF010000537.1 GCA_030150795.1 Terriglobales bacterium
ATCAGTACTTGAGCAAGGTATAAACATGGTTCAACAATCGGAACTGCATCAAGTGCCTGTATTCGCTGATCTGCCCGACGATCAGATTGAATGGTTCATCAGCCAGTCTGAGGAACTGCATATGAAAGCGGGGGGCACCTACATTCATCAGGGCGATCCTGCGGACTCAATGTTTGTGATCCTTGAAGGGCAGTTGCAGGGCCGCGGCGAATTTGGCGGCGAAACATTTTTCTTCAACAGCAAGGCGGGCGATATCGGCGGCGTGCTGCCCTTTTCCCGGATGAAGTTTTACACGGTGAGTGGACGTGCGTTGACTGATAGCCGCGTCCTGCGTTTTCCCGTTACGGCCTTTCCGCAGCTCATACAAAAAATGCCTGATCTCACGCAGCGATTGGTTGGGCTAATGTCAGACCGCATCCGCGAAGCCACGCGGATAGAGCAGCAGCGCGACCGCCTGGCTGGGCTGGGCAAGCTTTCCGCCGGGCTGGCGCATGAGCTCAACAACCCTGCATCGGCTGCCCGGCGTGCCACCAGCCAGCTACGCACCACCATGAAACGCATCAAAGACGCGAGCCACGCCCTGGGAGCGCACGATCTTACCGCCGCTCAACGCGCCGAGATCGAAAAGCTGGAGGCATCACTGGTTCAGCAAGACGGCCCGCCGCCGGACACGCTCACCATCAGCACGCTGGAAGAAGAAATCGACTCCTGGCTGCGCGCTCATGGTCAAGACGATCTCTGGCAGTTGGCTTCCGACCTGGCGCACAAAAATATCCAACCTGCGGCGCTGGACCGTTTGTACGCAACCCTTGATGCTGACACAGCCCGCGCGGCCCTGGTACGGATTGCGGCGTCCATGGAGATTGCCAACTTGCTCAATGAAATTGAAAGCAGCACTTCGCGCATCTCTGACCTGGTCCGCGCCATCAAGGAATACACTTACATGGACCAGTCGCCGGTCCAGAATGTGGACATCGTAAAGAGCCTTGAGACCACGCTCACGATTTTGAACCACAAGCTGAAACGGGGAGTCACTGTTCAGCGCGACTACCAGCGCGTTCCGTTTCTGGTGAATTCTTTTGGCAGTGAACTGAATCAGGTCTGGACCAACGTGATTGATAACGCGATTGACGCCATGGGCGGCCAGGGTGAGCTTCGCATCCGCACATATCGCGAGGACGCGTGTGTAGTCGTGGAAATCGCGGACAACGGCCCGGGGATTCCGGAGAAGGTCTTGCCTCACATCTTCGAACCATTTTTTACGACCAAAGGCGTTGGCCAGGGAACGGGATTGGGATTGGATACTGCTTCACGCATCGTGCGCAAGCATCGTGGACAGATCCAGGTGAACTCAAAACCCGGCGATACGCGGTTTCAGATATGGCTTCCCCTGGCGGAAGCGACGGTGTAGAGCATCGCTCCGGTCAGTGTTACCCATATTCATTCGTGACAAGGTTTTGCCTGCCGATCTCGGCCACCGTCCCATGACGACGCGGAGAGTGAAGAGGCTCTCCGCGCGTTTTTGTGCGGAGCTTTTAACACCGAGGCCACCCGTCCGAACGCATCATAGCTTCGAAAGAGATGAGGCGCTCTGCGGGGGTTTAGTTACAGCCGCGTTTTTGGAGTTCGCCTTATCCGGGTTTAAAGCGATCTCCGCCAGCTCAAGGAAGCGGGCATTGTTTACGTCTGTTTGGCGGCGGTCCCATTCGACTGGCCGTCCCTTGATATTCGAGTGCGGATTGATCCACATTGCCTTGCTGATCTTGCGCCTTTTAGACATGAAATGTGAGGGCCCTTATCCTAGATACACGAGAAGACGCGCTTGCAGGCCCGAAATACTATCCAGGTTCAGCGGTTCGGGCCGCTGGTGATAGTGAAAATAGACCGGGCAGTGGTGGAGAGTTTCCATAACGTCGAGGGTCTTGCGCCTGGGGCTTGCAGCAATCAACAGTCCACAGCCTTTGCAATATGATGCAACCAGTCCAACCGCAAATGGGGCAGCTTTTCGCCTGCTGGCACGACTATTTATCATGGTCAATCTCTTTCACCCGGTTCTTTCATTAAAATCGAGTTGAGTTGCGCTGTCTGTTCAATCCGGTACATGAGCAGAGAGCTAAAATATTCCGCCGCAGATGAATGCTGACAAAGCGCCGATCAGAAAAATCTGACCACTGATTTTCACTGATGACACTGATAGGAAACGGGAAAGCAAGAGCCTTAACCACAAAGGACACAAAGGAACACGAAGGAGAACGGGAGATCCAGAAAACCCAAGGACCCTTTCGCCGCAGATGATTGCTGACAAAGCGCCGATCAGAAAGATCTGACCACTGATTTTCACTGATGACACTGATAGGAAACGGGTGATCCGGACTTCCGGCCCGGAACAACAAGAATTTGCCGCGGATCAACCATAAATGGTGCGACGGCGGATGACACGGATCAAGAAATCGAGATCCGGGAAACAAGTTGCTTAACTTGCAAGCGCGGCTTTTTTGCCGGGAACATCCAACGGAGCAGAAGCAGGGTCGTGTTCCGGGGCAGGAGTTACATCGGATACTACGCCCAGCATAAGAGGAGACCCGCTGTTGTAAAAGGTCTTCCCCTGCATGGCAACGATTCGTGTGCCATCGCCTTGCCTGACGCGGAACGTTGCCTTGAAGTCTTTACGATGCCGCTGTGCCGCCTGCAGCCTGGCAAATACATCTTCGCGATCACCCGAGTAATACATCAAGTCCATCAAATGCCCCAGGCGGATCCTGCTTGCCGCAGTGAAGCCGAGCAGCTTGGCAGCGGCCGAGGAGAATGAAAACGTGTCATTCACAATATCGAGTTCCCAGGTGCCGGCCCGCGTGACCTGCTGCAGCAACTGAACGCGTTCCTGGCCGATCCGGATCTCTGTTTCCAGCGCTTTGGCTTTCTGCTGGAGCCTGGCAGCACTGCGGCGGCGCTGCATGTCACTCCCGTGTACGGGATAACCTTCCGCCGGATTCACTTCAGTATGCTCGCCGCAAATGCTGAAAAAGAGCTGGCGGTGCTCCATGCGATCAAAAACGCCGATGGGGTATCCGCACAGGAGGTCAAAAGGATACTGCTCGGAGAGTTCGTTCCAGAGTTCTTCCAGCCGCAGAGTGGCGTCCCGCTTACCTTCCGCCCATAAAAGAGCGACCATCTCACCAAAAGCGACCAGACGGCAGCCGGGCTTTGTCCGGGCGGCGGCCTGGCTTACCAGTGCGCCTACCGTCTCCTGGAATTTCTGTTTATCAGGTCCGCCACCTACCATGAAGCCGGCGAGAGTTTCAGCGGCGTCCAACTGAATAAATAGCCCCGCCTTGACGGCGGAGGAGGCATCAATTTTGCGCAAACGCAGCTCTTCCTCCAGGCCCTGGCGGTGTGCTTTGGTGGCAATCACGATGGCGGTATCCCCGGCCTCCAAAGCTGTGCCAATATGCTTGCCCAAGGCCTCAATCAAAGCCGAGTCATGCTCATAGAATTGGACAGCATGGCGGCAGGCATGTTTTATGGGATTCAGCTCAATTTCAGCGGTGCGACGGTCAGGCATGGTTAGCCAACTTTCATTGGGCACGCGGCTGGACGCGGATTACCCCTGAGACAAATAGGATGCAAAAATAAGGCCGGAATCGAAACTATTTTTGGGCGCCGTTTTGCTGCCAATACGCGGCAATTGCTTAGTGAGCTTATATCGAATTATATCGCAATAAGAGCCGTTTTGCTTTCGATTTGCTTCCATTGATGAGCGGAGCAAGCTCTTGCCGGAATATGTACTTGACAAAACCTGCGCCAGTTTATCTAAGCCGCCCAAAAAGGCGAAATCCAAGCGCAAGAAGAACCCGTTGACAGTTTCGGTTCCAGTGTCTCAGAATATTGCCATCCTTGGAGTTGAAAGCAATGTCTAAGCGCATCCTCTCGGTTTCATATGACATGAGTCTGCTGGCAACACGTAAAATGCTGCTAGAGCAAAAGGGCTATGCCGTACAGAATGCGTTAGGTTTCAGCAAGGCCCTTGAGTCTTGCCGTGCTGGTGGCTTCGATCTATTCATTCTGGGGCACTCCATTCCGCACGATGACAAATTAGCATTGATAGAATCATTTCGCACCCACTGCCCCGCTCCGATTGTCTCTCTTGAACGACTCGGCGAACACTTTGTCCAATGCGACTATCACGCATCGCCGGATGATCCCGAAAAGTTTTTAGAGATAATCGACGACATCCTTACCGGACGGGAAAGCCGAGCCAAGCTAAGATTCGCCTAGAGCCGCGTAAAAAGCCCGCCTTGCCGTTTTTAAAAGGGATAATTGCGAAACTTTTGTATTGACTCCAGGGGCGAATAAATGGTAGAGTGCTATATTCGGCCCTAGGTTGAAGTGTGCCTTGGGGCCATGATCTTTGACAACTTTAAAGCTTCTAGCTGCTGGCTAATAGCCAGGAAACCGCGAACGACGCTAAGTGAAGATCCCTGGAACCTACGCCAATCTGGGATGGCCCTGGGATGACCCGAGGTAAGTCCTTCGAAATCCTAATTGAAGGGTAGGGGGAGGGGTAGTCTAGGGATGGCTTCGACGATTGAGGTCCTTCATTCGCGGCAAAAACGGCCGCTCTTTCAGGATGACAGTTTGAGGCGCGGCGAATTTCCACCCCGTCAAGCCAACGGGCGGGCTTCGTCGGGGGGCCGGTTTGCGCCGCGCGTCTTTCGGGAGATCGCCGTGATCGCACGACATCGCGCGGAATCGAAGGCCCGTCAACTCTGCGCCAATTGATGCCTCATCGCTGAACCCTACGCCAATCTGGAATGATTTGGGATGCACCCCTCTCAAGTCTACGCCAATCTGGGATGGCAGGGGGAGGGGGGGAGGGGTGCCCGCGCCAATGCCAGACGAGAATCGGCAGGCCCTCAGTACTCGCCCGGCCCGCTCTCATGCGCCAGGTTCTCAAACCGCGTTGACCGCTTGATGAACGCCAGCTTTACCACACCGGTAGGTCCGTTGCGCTGTTTGGCGATAATCAATTCCGCCTTGCCTTCAAG
>JASLFF010000540.1 GCA_030150795.1 Terriglobales bacterium
CTTTGGAGCTTCCAAGGTAGCTGCCGACGTGATGGTGCAGGAATACGGAAAATATTTTGGCATGAAGACTGCGTGTTTTCGCGCCGGATGTCTCACCGGCCCGAACCATTCAGGCGCGCAGCTTCACGGCTTTCTCGCCTACCTGATGAAATGCAATGTCACCGGCGCCCGCTACACCGTATTTGGCTACAAAGGCAAACAGGTCCGCGACAATCTACATAGCGCTGACCTGGTGCGGGCCTTCGATAGGTTCTTCCAATCGCCTAGATCGGGAGAGGTCTACAACATCGGCGGCAGCAGATTTTCCAACTGCTCCATGCTTGAGGCCATTGCCATGTGCCAGCAAATCTCCGGGCGGGAAATGAACTGGCAATATGGCGGTGAGAATCGAAAGGGAGACCACATCTGGTGGATCAGCGACATCAGGAGATTCCAGTTGCACTATCCCGGATACGTGCTGCAGTTTGACAGTCTTGCGATATTGCGCGAGATCCATGATCGGAACCACGAACGGTGGAAGGATTCCTCTCGAGTTGTCCACGCATGAGTGCGGTGGAAAAGAGAAATATCCTCGGTGTACTGATCGATGACGCAGATGCGCAAACCGCTACTGACATGGTGATTGACGCCGCGCATCGTGGCGGCCCCTTCAGCGTGTCAGCCATTGCCGTGCATGGAGTCATGGAAGGCGTGCTCGATCCAACCCATCTTTATCGCCTGAACAGTCTTGAACTTGTAGTGGCAGACGGCCAACCCGTACGCTGGGCGCTCAACCATCTTCACTCGGCCGGCTTGCGCAAGCGCGTTTATGGACCCAACTTGATGGTTTCAGTTCTTGCCCGTGCGGAGCAGGAAAAACTTCCGGTTTATCTTTACGGAAGCTCGCCGGACGTCCTTTCGCTCTTGTCCAGCAATCTCATGCAACGGTTTCCCAAACTCATCATTGCCGGCGCCAGTCCCTCAACTTTCGGACGAATCACCCCAGAGCACGCAGACCGTATTGGCGAGCAGATCAGGCAATCAGGCGCGCAAATCGTTTTTGTTGGTCTAGGCTGCCCACGGCAAGAAGTGTGGGCGTACGAATTCAGAGATCGCGTGAAGCTGCCTATTCTCGCCGTGGGGGCTGCTTTTCCGTTTCTGGCCGGTACATTGCGGCAAGCGCCGCAGTGGATGCAAGATCGTGGCTTGGAATGGCTGTTCAGGCTGAGCACTGAGCCGCGGCGGCTCTGGCGTCGATATCTCTTGCTGAGCCCGGCGTATTTGTTCCTCATCGCCTGCCAGTGGTTCGGCTGTCATTTTCATACAAAGGGAAAACCGCCGGCGAGCGAGATTCTTTACGGTTGATTTTCAACCGGGCCGCTTTCTCATGGACATTGCTTTAATCATGCATGAATTGCTCGTGGAAGGGGGCGGGGAAAGACAATGCGTCTCCCTGGCTCGGGCCCTCGCGGTAAGAGGTCACCAAGTCACGCTCTATACGTCGGCCTATGATCGCGCCAATTGCTTTCCTGAGATATGCAAAGACCTCAAGATCGTTGAGGTTGGGCGTGGCCGTTTTCCACGCCTGCGCAAGGCTAAATTTCTTCGCGGATATCTCGACATGAAGCGGTTGGCTGCTACGGTGGACCGCCGGCATGAAGTATGGAACCCCCACCACTGGCCGGCGCAGTGGGGCGCGGTTTGGCTCAAACGTAAGCTCGGCGGAGCAGTGGTTTGGATGTGCAATGATGTGCCGAACTTGCACGAGAAGGCCCAACAGCGGCGATCGCTTGGTTTCACTAAGGCCGCCGTGCATCAGCTTTACTATCTCTATGATCGTCTACAGAACCGCGGCGTTGATCTAACACTCTTCCTCTCCAACTGGGCTGAAAGGGAATTCAGAGCTATTTACGCCGGACCGACCCGCGTGGTACGAAGCGGCGCTGATCCTGCCCGCTTTGCTCAGGGAGCCGACCGGCAGAAAATTCGAGACCGTTTTGGATACTCCTCCGGTGACTTCGTATTGCTCTGGCTCGGAATCTTCATGCCTCATCGTCGGCTTCAAGACGCAATTGACGCTGTCAGCCTGCTCAAAGCCCGGGGGTTTTCCGTTAGGCTGCTGCTGGCCGGCTCTGACCGTAGCTTTCCGGAGTATCTCAACTTTCTTAAATCGCTGGCAGTACAGCTCGGTGTCACGCGAGAAGTGACCTTTGCAGGAAAAGTTGCCGACGAGGAGATTGGCGACTTTTATGGTGCCTGCGACGCTTTTGTGTTTCCCAATGAGAACCAAACATGGGGCTTGGCCGTGCTGGAAGCCATGTCGTGTGGACGTCCCGTGTTGGTTTCACGCGGCGCTGCGGTGCATGAAGTGCTGACCGACGGCGAGAACTCGCTTTTGTTTTCTCCACGCGATCCAGAAGAGTTGGCTGCCAGAATTCAGGAACTCATGAGCCAGCCGGCCTTGCGCGCCAAAATTGCGCAAGAAGGTACGGATTTGGTGCGCACAAAATTCACCTGGGAGCAGTTTGCCAGGCAGATTGAGGACGTTTGCAAAGAAGTTGCTGCCATGAAGGGTTAAGCCTGCCACATACGAGCGGCGTCTCAGATCACACGACGCTTCTATAGACATTTACTGTTTCCGCGGCAGTGCGTTGCCAGGTAAATTGCCGGGCCCTGGCTAGCCCTTTTATCCGAAGTTCCGTAGCAACCTTGGGTTTCGCAAGGACGGTTTCTATCGCCTCAGCCAGCGCATCCTCATCAGTAGGTGAGACTAAAATGGCTGCATCGCCGGCAACCTCAGGAAGGCTTGACGTGTCGCTGGCCACTACTGGCGTTCCTGCGGCCATACTCTCAACGATAGGAAATCCAAACCCTTCATACAATGAGGGCATCACCAGCAATTTGGCCTGGGCATAAAGACCAGGCATGTGACGATCAGGAACATAACCTGTTATTACCACGTTATCGTGCAGCGCGAGCTCGCGAATGGTTTGGTGAATTTCATCCGCCCCTGTAACTCTTTCAAATTCCAACCCAGCCAGGACCAGTTGAATTTTGCTCTTGCCCTTCTCTCGTAAATGCGCGATCACCCGCAACAAAAACGGGATGTTCTTGCGATGCAGGAAGAGGCCAACGTGCAGCAGATATCCGTCGCGTATCCCAAGTGAGCGGGCCCATTCCTCATCAAGAGGAGCGTCTGGCTGAAAGCGGTCGTGATTAACACCGTAAGGGATCACGTGGATCTTTTTGCCGCAAACGCCGTACGCCTTCATGATGTCGCGTTTAGAGTGCTCGGAACCGCAAATAATCGCTGCGGCAGATTTGCTGGCCCGCGGCATGACGATGTTCATATAGTGGACCCACCAGCCCGCGAAATGCTCTGGATACAACCGGTAAGTGATGTCATGAATGGTTATGACCACGGGGCAGGGAGATGCGACCGGCGCAAGAAATGCAGGAGCATGCAGCAGATCAAATCCGCGCTTCCATAAAATGCCCGGCAGTCCGGCATGCATCCACAATATGTTGCCGAGGGTCCGGCAAGCGCGACCGGCACAGTTCTTACTTGCAAGTGCCCCGGACCATCCATTGAAGATGGTGGTTGAAAGGTCACTTCGGACGCTGAACTGTTCCAGCAGGCGCGCGGCATATACGCCCGAGCCCCCGGGATCTTTTCGCGCAAAACAATTGTCCCAGGCTACCTTTAAGGTACTCATCGCGGCAGGGTGCTCATTCGATGGAAACTCCATCCGGCTATTTGTTCGTCGGCATGACAGACTTGACCAAAAGCAGACGTTGAGAACTGCATCATGTTCGCGTAGTGGAAAAGCCCTTGTTGGAGTTGATTTGCTGCGAACATAATACAGCTTCACAGAGATTGCGCATGAGCATTTGCTAATAAATTGGACCTGATTTCTGTGGAAAAAGTGGAAGTAATCCATTCTGCTTGCGCGGTTTTCTCCTCCGCCGGAATTAGGATATGCTTCAGCTATTCTGTTGGTATCCGCCTTTTATCATTGGTGAGCAATCAGGGCTAACCGAAGTCCAGGTAGGAATAATCCATTTGGCCGAATCCGTTGAAATCGTGCCGTCCGTTTCGAGGATGCGAACGGGACGCACCGCAAGTATCGTAGGCGCCCTTATGGTGCTTGTTTCTGTCATCGGCTATCTGAGAGAAGCAGTCCTGGCGTCCCGGTTTGGCGTTTCCGCCACCATGGATGCATACTTCGGGGCAATCTTCATCCCCAATATTCTTTACTCAATCCTGATTGCGGGCACCGTATCTCCCATTCTTATTCCGATTCTGGTGCAGGAAGAAGCCGCCGCGCGGGAGGCCAAAGAATCGCAAGCGTTCAGTGTTGTGGCGACGTTCTCTCTGCTGGTCCTGGTCCTTATCATCGCCTTTTTGCTGCCTTCAGCTCACCTTTGGCTAGGATGGCTTTTTCCCGGCTTCAGTCCGCGAACAATGGGTCTGGCCATTCAACTTGTCTTTATTATTTTTCCGGCGGTCGTTTTCCTGGCAGGGGCCGGCATTCTTACCGCGGTTTTGAATGGACGCCACAAATTTGCGCTGGCCTCTTTCGCTCCGGCGTTTGCCAGCGGTGCGGTAATCGCCGCCGTTCTTTTAGCCCGGGGTGAGCGGGCCATTTACGTGGTAGGAGCAGCCACCGCTGCCGGCTTCCTGTTGCAATTCCTGGTGCTTATTCCGGCTGCGGCATCGCTCGGCATTCGCTACCGGCCAGATTTCAACTTTCGTCATCCGGCCATAGAAAGGCTTTTGCGATTAGGCATTCCGCTGTTTTTGTACCTGGCCGCGGCCGGAGCCTCGTCGGTAATGGAGCGCAATTTGGCCTCGCGGCTTTCTGCCGGAGCTGTTTCCACGTTGAGTTACGCTCTGCGGTTGTTCACGGTGCCCTCAAACTTTATGGCGGCGCCGCTTGCGATTGTGGCTTACCCGGCCTTCGCCCGTGAAGCCGCACGGGACCGTCGCGGGGAACTCGGCCCGCAACTTTCCAGGATATTTCGATTCGTCATCTTCCTGTTTCTGCCTGTAACAATCTGGACTGTCATCAACTCGCTGGTCGTTACCCGGCTGCTTTATGAACATGGCCGATTCCTGCCGGCCGATTCCGTAATCACCGCGCGTGTACTTGCTATATACAGCGTGGGAATCCTGCCCAACGCTATTGCCATGGTCTTGCTGCGCTGCTTTTTTGCGGTGGAAGATACCGTTACCCCATTATTTGCCGAAATTCTGGCCCTGATATCGTTTGTTATGGCCGCGCCGGTCCTCTCCCGCCATTTCGGGCTTGGAGGGCTGGTGGGCGCTCGTGCAGGGGCGTTCTTTCTCGTCACGGGAGTTCTTATCTTTGTTCTTGCGCGCAAAAAAGCACTGCTCAACCTGGATTGGGATTTGTTGAAGTTCTTGTTGCGCACGGCGGTCGCTACTCTTGGAATGGGAGTGCTCAGCTGGCTCAGCCTGCGCTTGCTGATCGGAACGTTTGCTGCTGGTGGCAGCGTGGTTCGACTTCTTTTAACCATGCTGATGATGGCAACCAGCGGCGCGCTTTACCTGTTGCTGGCGCGCCTGTTGAACATGGGCGAAGCCCGTCAAATCTGGTCTACAGTCCGGGCGCTGCTACCAAGTGGTAATCGCGGCGCGCTGTAAACTTGTGGTAATGTTAAGGAATTCATCGCGACTTTCTATTTGAATGAAAATTGGTTCTTCAACCGCGTCCATTCCCAATCCGACGCCTCTTTTATTTCTCATAACGGCTACCGCCGTCCTGCTCTGGCCAGACGCATCAGGCGTGACTGCTCTTCTGGTAGCGGCGGCAATTGCCGTTCCAATTGCGGCATTCTGGTTGTCATATAGCGCTGTCGGCGCCATTATTGCGTTGATAATTGCGTCGGCTGCTCCGCGCCTGTTTGTTGAGATTGGCGGTCTTAAAGCGAGGCCCGAACACTTCGTCTGCGGAATTTTGTGCATTAGCATCTTCTTTCTCTGGAAGAAACGCAGCCAGCCAGTCCAATGGATTTGGCCTGATTATCTACTGATCGCTTATGCTGCGATGAATATTTTCAGTTCTCTGTTCATGTCCATCGAGCCCAGGCAGACCATCAAATGGGCGCTGCAACAGGTGCTGATTATTCTTACGTACTTCTTCCTTCGTGTTCTCATACAAGACCGGAAGGACTTGCGCAAAGCGT
>JASLFF010000328.1 GCA_030150795.1 Terriglobales bacterium
CCATTGAGCTCAGTAACGTCTGTAAATCGTATGACCAGTTTGTGGCCGTAAATAAACTCTCTTTCAGCATTCCGCAGGGAGGGGTTTTTGGCCTGCTGGGACCGAACGGCGCCGGCAAAACCAGCACCATCCGGATGATGATCGGCATCACAGTGCCCGATTCGGGCCAGATCAATCTTTTTGGCAAGCCTTTTGAGCGCAAAAGCCTTAATAAAGTCGGATATCTGCCGGAAGAGCGCGGCCTGTACAAAAAGATGAAGATTATTGAACAACTGATCTTTCTGGGTGAACTGCACGGTATGGCAGCCGGCGATGCCAGGCAACAAGCCATGCAGTGGTGCAAGCGGCTGGAGATTGACGCGTGGCTGCAGAAGAAAGTGGAAGAGCTTTCCAAGGGCATGCAGCAGAAGATCCAGTTTATTGCTGCGTTGCTGCATGATCCGGATTTCATCATTATGGACGAGCCTTTTTTCGGGCTTGATCCGGTCAATGCCGCGCTGCTCAAAGACGTAATGCTGGACCTGAAGAAGCAGGGCAAGACAATCCTGTTTTCAACCCATCGCATGGACCAGGTGGAAAAGCTGTGTGACAGCATTTGCCTCATCAATAAAGGCAATGCCGTGCTCCAGGGCGATCTCAAGACCATTAAGGCGGGTTACGGCAAGAACAATGTGCAGATTGAGTATGAAGGCAATGGCGATTTTCTGGAAAAGAACCCGCTGGTGAGCGCCTATAACAATTATGGCAATTACGTTGAAGTGCGGCTGGCGCCGGGTGCCGATGCGCAACAGCTTCTGCAAATGGTGGCGGCGCGATCAAGGGTGAATAAGTTTGAATTGATGGAGCCCTCGCTGGAAGAAATCTTTATCAATACGGTGGGAAAAGCCAATGCATAACACTCTCATTATCGCCAAGCGCGAATACCTGGAGCGGGTACGCTCGCGGTCATTCGTGATCATGACGTTCTTTATTCCGCTGCTGATGTTCGGCGTTACCGTGGTGCCCACAATGCTGGCGACCAGAGGCTCCAATGAAACCAAGCACATGGTGGTGGTAGCTGCCGATCGCGATACGGCGGAGATGATCCGCAGCCGAATTGAGCAGCGCCAGGAAAAATCGAATGACACAGCGAATGAAGCAGTAAGAACAAGAAAAGGCCTGCCGCCAACGCATTTCACCGTGGAAGTGAGCACCGATACTGCTGATTCAGCCCGTGCGGCGCTAACAAAAAAAGTCAAAGACAAAGAATTGGATGGATTTCTATGGGCCACCCCCGAGGCCATCCAGGCCAGGAAACTCGACTTTGTCACCCGCGACACATCCAGCTTTATAGAGAATGGACTGCTCGGGCAGAGCGTGACAGACGCTTTGCGGCGAAGCGCCTTAAAAAATAAAGGGCTGAAAGAAGACGACATTGAGAGCGCACTGCAATCGGTGGATGTAGAACCGCAAAGCCCGCTGGGTAAAGATGCGCCCAATCCTCAAATGCTGTTCTTTGCCACCCTGGGAATGGTGATGGTGCTTTACATGACAGTGCTGCTGTATGGCATCAATGTCATGCGGTCGATTCTGGAAGAGAAAACATCTCGGATCATGGAAGTGATGCTCTCTACCGCCAGCGCCAAGCAGATGATGGCAGGAAAGATTTTGGGTGTGGGGGCCGTCGGGCTGACGCAGGTGGTGATCTGGATGGGGACCGCTCTGATATTTTCTGCCGGAGCACTGGTCGCCAATGCCGACCAGATCAAAGGTGTTCTGACCGTAAAGATGCTGGTGTTCTTCGCTATCTACTTTCTTCTCGGCTACATTCTGTACAGCACGTTATGCGCAGCCGTCGGCTCCATGGTCAACTCTGAGCAGGAAGCCCAGCAACTGCAATTTCTGGTGATGATGCCGATGATTCTTTCCGTCATCATGATCATGCAGATTTTCCAGCATCCCAACTCGCAACTGGCTTTTTGGGGATCGTTGTTCCCATTCACCGCACCGCTCGTGATGTTTACGCGCATTGCCATGCAAACGGGCTCGCTCTGGGAAATTGGATGGCAGATTGCCGTTTCCATCGGTCTGATGCTGGCCACAATCTATGGCATGGTCTGGCTCTGCGGACGGATTTACCGCGTTGGCATTTTGATGTATGGCAAGAAGCCGAACCTGCCGGAAATCATGAAGTGGATCAAGTATGCATAAGAGACACTAGCCGCAGATTTCGCAGATGAACCCTGATAGGGAGCGAAGTTTGTGATCTGCGCTGCCTCAACTGCCTTATACAATCAGCATGTGAGCGATGCTGCCAAGGTCGAAATCGAGCGCGAGAGCGTTGAAAACACACGTTCATTTTCCTTTAGCGAGCGCGTGAAAATCTGGCTGATTTCCTGGGCCGGATTTCTGCTTATTCGCGTAATCGGCGCGACGCTACGGTACAAGGCGTTCGCCGAACCTGGTTGTATTGCCGACCCTTATGGTGGAGGACCGCCGGCAATCTGGTGCTTCTGGCATCGGGCAGTGATTCCCGCAACCTACCGTTTTCGCAACCAGGGCCTTGCAGTCATGACCAGCCGCAGCTTTGACGGCGAATATATCGCGCGCATCATTCATAAGCTTGGCTTCAGGGCGGTGCGTGGATCGAGTTCACGCGGGGCCGTGGGAGCATTGATTGGCATGCGCCAGGAACTGGAGCAAGGGCACGGAGTGGTGTTCACCATAGATGGACCGCGCGGGCCACGCTACGTGGCCAAGCCGGGGCCGGTTCTGTTGGCAAAGAAGACTGGCGTCTCAATCAATTGCTTTTATATTGCTGTCGCGCGCGCGTGGGTCCTGAACTCCTGGGATCAAATGATCATTCCCAAACCGTTTTCACAGGCGATGATTTACGGCAGCGGGCCAATGTACGTGCCTGCCGATGCCACGGATGAACAAATGTCAGCGTTGCACCAGCAAATGCAGGAAACGCTGGAGCGATGCCGGCTGGGGGCAGAAGCAGCAATCAGCATTCAGCAATCCGCGGTCAGCTAAACCCGTTACCGCAAGGGCACGACGGACGCTAAGGAAGAAAGGAAATGGGGACTTCCAATCGTTTGCGTGCGTGGTGGTTAGGGGCCTTGGGTTGATGAATGCTCTATTGCAACAAACGACGGTCAAAGCGTTGTCGGGAAATAGAGATGATCATGATGAGTGCAGCATCTTTGTGCAGGGGGTTCAGAAGGAAGTTGCGGGTATGAGGTGCAAGAGCTGAAGGTACATCCAGTAGTGCAGAAGAGTTTCTGTCCAGCCATTGATCGCCCAGTCTCCTAGTTACTGCTTGCTTTTTCGGCCAGTCCTTCGGCAGCGTTGTCCAATTCTCCAGCTTCTCAATGCTGACATCCTCGGGCACCTCGACTTCGAGAAGTTTATAAGAGCGTGGTAAATGTCCCTCGTCGAGTTCCAGATGTACTAGAATTTCCAGCAAAGCGGCTGGTGGCGAGGAGGATAGATAGACGATTCGACGACCCCGCGTATGCCAGCGGGCCGAAGCTTTAAGGCCACCGATGCCGCTTAGATCCGCATAGTTGCTGATCCGCCACAAGAACATTGCTATGCGGCCATGCCTTCATCAATCTGATAAAGGGCTTCTTCCACCAGCCGGCCCCCGGTTTCAGTGGCTATCATGTCCATGGGGATTCTTCCCCGAAACCGTTTCTTGGGGGCGCGTAACCAGCGCATACCTGCATCCCGGGCTTCGGAGAGGTCTTCTACATCCCGAGCTCCAAAAACATCTTCGGCCAGAGTTACCAATCTGGCCAAACGAATTGCCCGGTCCGACTCTTCTCGGCTCAATTTCTCTTTCCGTGAGCGGCGATGTTGCAGAGTACGGCGCGGCACAATGACAACGTAGATTTCCTTTTCCAGAATCCCGTGCTGAATCAAGGCTGAAATCGAACTAACGGAAAGCCCGTACTCAACCAGTGATACCAGTTCCGCTTCCTCTTCCAATTTGTTCGGCAGGCCCAGAATCGCGCCAATTTTCGCAACACCCCAGTTCTCTGTCTTAGGGCCAGAATCACGGTAGACGATCTCTTTGGGGATCCTTTCCAGGTAGCGTGCGTGGCGAGGCGTTAATCCCAACTTTTTCCATCGCCTGGATTTTCTCAAGGGAGTATCGGCCACCCAAGAGACCGACGTATCTTTAAAGGCCGGCTTTTCTCTGTCGGAGTTAGGCGCTTCAATGCCGCTATGTTTTGGTTGATCCTCCGGTATTTTTCTTTTTGCCACTGCGCATCCCAATTATTGGATTTGGCGTGAGCTGCCCCGAACATTTTGCCACAGATAGCATGGCATTTTGCGCGCCAAAAGTCACTCTAAAAAGCCAAATCGTCAGGGACTCAGAAGAAGAGTACAACATAAGCTATTTATTTTCATAAGGTTAAAGTTAAACTAGGAATGCGATGATAAATCGAGAGCATTCATCGCCCTCTCGCAGGAACATCGAATTTCAGAATCAAGGGTTCCCTCGCTTTGCTCGGGATGAAAACCCTATTCCCCCATCCAATCCCCAATCGGGCGCAGGGAAACCACGTGGTCGCAGACGATCTTTACGGCTGCCATGATCGGCACAGCAAGAATCAGTCCCATAGCTCCCCAGATAAAGCCCCAGATGAGCAATGAAATCGTTACCACCAGCGGGTTCAATTGCATTCGCTTGCCCAGGATCTTTGGGTACAGGACGTTCATGGCAAGCATGTGAAGACCGAGCACAGTGGCGGCTACCAGAAGCAGCCGCGTGTCGCTCATTACGCCAATTCCGGCGGCAAGCGGCGGAAGCACGGCGACGGCAATGCCCAGGTAGGGCATAAGGCTAAGAAAGCCGCTGATGAAACCGATGAAATAGAAATAGGGAACACCCAGGAAACCAAAAATTACTACGCTGCAAACGCCCATAAAGAGTCCGATGAGAAAGTTCCCGGCAATAAAACTTTTCATCATGGCGGAAATGTGTCCCAGCGTAACGTAAGCGGTACTGCGGTATTCAGGACGGAAGAGTTGTACCGACTTCGTTCGGGCGTGCTCCTGCCAACTCAGCATGAAATATGTGAGAAAAGGAATAAAGCAGAGCGTGAGCACCACTTCAGTGACTGCGCCAAGTTTTTCTGTGACCATGCCCTGCGTGCCCTCATTCTCCACCTGCACCGGCATGGGTTTCTTGGCGTTCTTGTCCTCGGGAAACACTTGCTTCGTGGTTTTTTCCAGATCGCTGGTTTGCTGGCGGAAGTGGGCCAGATGGCTGCGAATCCGGTCAGAGTATTTCGGCAATTCGTGGACAAAGC
>JASLFF010000683.1 GCA_030150795.1 Terriglobales bacterium
AATTCATTAAGAAAAACGATGACGGCAGGAACCATGTAATCCGGCAACTGCTGTCGCGCATGCGTCCTCAACTGCATGACGCTCACCGTGGCGATGGTGTCACGCAGCACATACGCGACGAGCCGCGCCTCCCCTGTTTCACCTTCACCCCCGCGCACGAGCACCACAGCATCCTGAACTCCAGGAAATTTCCGCAGAACTGAAGCAATTTCTTCCGGCTCAATGCGATATCCGCGGAGTTTCACCTGCTCATCGGCCCGGCCCAGAAATTTGAGCTGGCCATCCGACAGGGTACGCACTTTATCTCCGGTGCGGTACAGGCGCGCCCCGACAACTCCGCTGAAACCATCGGGAAGGAAACGCTCAGCAGTCAACTCTGGCCGGCGCAAATACCCACGCCCTACTCCTTCACCGCCCACGTACAACTCTGCCGCAACTCCTGGCGGAACGAGTTGCATATATTGGTCAAGAACGTAAGTCTGCGCATTGCTGATCGCGCGACCGATAGGCGGAGCATCACTCGTGGCGCCAAGATTCACCGGGCCAGAAGTGGCCACGACGGCGCACTCGGTTGGACCATAGTTATTCGAAAGCAGGAATGGCAACTGGCTGGGGACGTGTCGTAATTTGTCACCGCCGGTCAGCAACGCGCGCAATGAAGGATGCGCCGGCCAGTCGAGGACGATGACTTTTTCCGCCAGTGGAGTCGGCAGAAATGAAATTGTGATTCGCTCCGCTATGAGCCAGTCACGTAGCACCACCGCTGAGAGGCGGACGTTCTCAGGAACGAAACACAGCGTTGCACCGGCAGAGAGAGCGGACCATATTTCCCAAACAGACGCATCAAAACCAACACTGGCTACCTGGGTTGAGCGATCATTGGGACACAAGCTGAAGGCGTGCTGATGCCACCGGCACAGATTGTGCAGTCCTCGATGCGTAATCTGCATGCCCTTGGGACGCCCCGTGGAGCCGGATGTATAAATGACATAAGCCAGATTTTCACTCTGGGCAACAATCGGCAGAGGCGAACCATCTTCCGCGGCAATGCTCTGCCAGTCTCGATCCATCACTACTGCGGCATGGTCGCCACGCTTGCATTTTTCGAGCAGATGGCTGCGTGTGCAGAGTATCTGCACATTCGAATCTTCAAGCATGTATTGAAGGCGATCGGCAGGATAAGAAGGATCAAGCGGAACATATGCCCCACCGGACTTCAGCGCGGCCAGCATGGCGACCAAACTCTCTAAAGAGGGCTCCATGCATATCCCGATCAATGATTCCTGCCTGACTCCCATTTTCTTGAAATACCGCGCGAGTTGGTTGGCACGATGATCAAGGTCGGCATAAGTGAGACTCCGCCCGGCGAATTCCACGGCGATGGCTTGAGGAGAACGCAACACATGCGTGGAAAACATAGTGAGCACATTGGCGTCTTCCTCAGCGGGAAGGCGCAATCCGCACCCACATTGAAGAATTTGTTCTTTCTCGGCAGCACTTAAGAACTCCAGATCTGCCAGCGGAGCGGACAGATGAGACAAAGCAGTCTCAACGAATGCCAAATAATGGCGCGCGAATTGATGGATAGTTTCAGATGCAAAAAGCCCGGAGCGATACTCAATCCAGCCTCGTATCTCTTCTCGATCTTCTTCCAGAGTGAGCGTGAGATCGAACTTTGCTGTCCCGGTATCAATCGGTTGCAGCTTTCCTATTAACTCTCCCAGCCTCAGAGCCCCGCGCGTCAATCCTCCCTGCCACGCAAACACCACCTGAACGATGGGCATATGCGACAAATCCCGCTCCTGTTCCACTATTTCAACTACTTTCTCAAAAGGAACGTGCTGATATGCCTGCGCCTCAGCTGCGGTCTCTTTCACTTTCTTCAACAGATCCAGAAAGCTGTTTTTTTCGTCAATAGAGGTTTTCAGCGCCACTAAATTAACAAATAGACCGATCAGCTTTTCGCATTCCACCTGCTGCCGCCCGGCCATCGGGCTACCGACTACAACGCATTTTTGCCCCGTCAACCGAGAAAGGAGCGCTTGAAAGGCAGCCACCAGCACTATGTAAGGCGTCAAATGTTTGCCGAGTGCCAAATCCTTGACTGCACTGCTCAACTCCTGGTCGAATCTCAGGGTAACCGCGCTACCTGTATGCCCCGGCCTGCTGCCGCGCGGATAATCGGTGGGGAGTTCTAATACCGGCGGCGCACCCGTTAACTGCCTCTTCCAGTACTCCAGCCCCTCTCTCATATTGCCGCTGACCAGCAATTCTCGTTGCCATGCCGCATAGTCCACATACTGGAACTCCAATTCCGGCAACGGCGACGGCCTGTTTTCAATGCGGGCTTGATAGAAAGCTTTCAGCTCATTCACGAGAACGCCAATGGACCACCCGTCCGCAATAATGTGGTGCATCACCATGGCAAGTACGTGTTCATCTTCCGCCAGTTGAAGCAACTGTATCCGCAGCAGGCCGGGGTTGCTCAGCACGAATGCACCCTGGGCTTCTTCTCTCAGCTCATTTTCAACTCGCTGCTCCAGTGCCGCGCCACTTCCAAGGCCGCGCAGGTCCCTTTCGGCAAACTGCAATCTCACTTCATTGTGGACAACCTGCAACGGCTTGGCTTCCACTTCCACAAAACCGGTACGCAGTGCCTCATGGCGGCGGACAATTTCTTTCAGACTCCACTTGAGCGCTTCCCGGTCTAGATCACCTTTGAGACGCACTGCCCCGGCAATGTTATAGAGAGAGCCTCCCGGCTCCATTTTCTCCAGGAACCACAGCCTCTCCTGGGCGAAAGACGCTGGGAAACAGTTTTCTTCCAGCGCCTTTTCTTCAAAGGTCTTTTCCAATAGATTGAGTTGATTTGACGGCACAGTTTGCTCTTGGGAAGAATTATGGAAATGACAGATGGTTAGTGTGCTGTTTTGCTGCCAACCTCTGCGAGCTCTACTACAACGGGCTTCAATGCGCTATTTCTGGCAACACGCTTCATTCGCGGAAGGTCACTTCCGGGATTTGCTGACTCAATGCTCCTGGCCATGGCCGCAACCGTGGGCGATTCAAACAGCTTGCTCAGCGGAATTGAAGTTTTGAAAAAGTCTTCCACCCGCACCATAATTTGCGTTGCAAGCAGCGAATGTCCGCCAAGGGCAAAGAAATCATCTTCAATTCCGACCTGCTCCACTCCCAGCACTTCCTGCCAGATTTCAACGATTTTCTTCTCCACATCGTTGCGCGCCTGCTGGACTGCTGCGTGGCCTACGCGGTCTGGATTGGGAAGCGCCTTGCGGTCAATCTTGCCGTTCGGCGTCTTGGGCAAGTTCTCTAACAAGGTAATGGAAGAAGGCACCATATAGCGGGGCAAGCGTTTCGCTAAATACTCTTTCAAAGCGTCTTCTGTAATCTCAGCACCGGGACGCGCCGACGCATAGGCAGCCAGCCGCTTGTCTCCGGCATGTTCCTTGACAATAACTACGCTCTCATAAACATCCGTGTGGCGACCCAATACTGAGGCTATCTCTTCCAGTTCGATACGATAGCCTCGCACCTTTACCTGATGATCGGCGCGCCCTAGATACTCCAATTCGCGATTCAACCGCCATCTGACAACATCACCAGTGCGGTACATGCGCTCTCCGCCGACCGTGCTGAATGGATCAGGAAGGAACCGCTCAGCCGTTTGATCTGGATGTTTCCAGTAGCCATGGGATACACCTGCTCCGGCGATATAGAGCTCGCCCAGAACGCCCTGCGGAACAAGTTCAAGTTCGCCATCGAGCACATACAATTGCGTATTAGCCACAGCACGCCCAATTGTGATCTCCCGCTGCTCGGATACCGTGGTCCATGTTGAGTAAGTAGTGGTCTCAGTGGGACCGTAAAGGTTATTAACTCTCTTCACATTTCCAGCAGCATAAACTTCGCTGACCAGAGATTCTTTGAGCGCCTCTCCTGCCAGGTTAACCGTGCATACGCTCTCAGGCAGGCGGCCCCGCTGTATTAATCTGGCAATGGCGGAAGGAACTGTGTTCACCACTCTGACACGGTTGGGGAACTTCTCTTCCCGCAGGCTTTCCCACCATTGCAAAATATCGTCGGCTAAGACGATTGTTCCACCACAACTGAGCGTCGTCCACAGCTCGAAGATAGAAATATCAAAGCAGATGGAAGTGCTCGCCAGAACTCCGCTGAATTCTTCAGCGGAGAAAGTATTTTCGGCCCAGGTCACGAATGACAGTGCATTTCGTTGGGAGAGCATGACTCCCTTCGGCGTTCCGGTAGATCCTGACGTGTAAATCAGGTAAGCCATCTGCTCACTGCTTACCTCCACGTTGATCCGACCGGATTTCATCTGGGCAAACCGGTCCCAATCCTTGTCTATACAGACGATGGTGGCCGCCGAGGCTTTCACTTTCGAATGCAGGCCCTCTTCTGTGATCACGACTTTTGCGCCAGAGTCGGCCAGCATCAGATTCAACCGCTCCTCAGGATATTGAGGATCAAGCGGCACATAAGCAGCGCCGGCTTTCCATATACCCAGCATTGCAGCAACCATTACCGGCGACCGCCTCATACATACACCAGCAAGATCGCCAGGGTTTAGTCCTAAACTGCGGAGATGGCATGCTATCTCGTTCGCCTGCGCATCCAAATCCTTATAGCTAGTCTCGGTTTGGTTCCAGACGATAGCCGTCTTATCAGGAGTGGCTGTAACCTGCCGCTCAATACGCTGATGCAGGCATTCCCCGCGATCATAGTTCAATGTGGTCTGGCCGAATCCCGTCAGCAATTCGCGGAGTTCCTG
>JASLFF010000728.1 GCA_030150795.1 Terriglobales bacterium
TGTTAATCAGTTGGCGGCTGCCGCCTTCTGCTTGGCGGACACCGTGATACTAACCCTGTCAGGCTGGCTCCAGGCGGCAACGCCGTTCTTCAACTCAAGGCGATTCATGACCGCCACCATCTTTCCCGGTTCTACCTTCACCTCAATGAAGTGATAGTTGATTTCGTTGCTCTGGAACAGATCATCAGGCTTGCGTTCGATGGGATAGGCATGAGCGCCGCCCCCTCCGCTCACAAAATAAGTCACGCCACCGTGTTCGTGGTGTTCATAGTTGTGAACGTGTCCCGCAAAGACCACAATGCGCGCTCGCATCTGCTTTTGACGTTCTTCCAGGAAGCGGGCCAGTGCCTGCTCAGCCGGTCGGGCGGAGTGCCCGCCGCCATAGTTTTTTTCGTCGGACGAGCTGGTGTAAGGCGGATGGTGCAGCACGATGGTTACAAAATCCACATTGGCGGGAACGGCAGTAAGTTTTTTCTTGAGCCAATCACCCTGCTCACCGGAGGTCTCGTCCAGCGCGCTATCCAGTGTGAGCATCAGCATGTTGCCGGTGCTGACCGAATAGTAAAGGCTGTTGTGCAGCTCCGGATAACGCTCAAAATAATTCGCCTGGCTTAACTTAATGTCGCCATGAAGATCATGATTGCCCAGAGCGGGATAGACATGAATGTGCTGCTGGCGCCAGATTGCTGTCTCATTGTCATAGACCTTCCAATCGTTGGGATCGTTGCCGTTGTAGGTGATGTCGCCGCCAAAGGTAACAAAGTCAGGATGAGCGGCGGCAATGGCCTTGACCAACTCGCGGCGCACCTCCGGATTGGATGCGTTAGTATCCGCCGGATCGGTAAAGCGCGTATCGCCATAGGCGATAAAGTGAATGTGGCTGCTCTGATTGAGCTTGATATCAACTGGCTGCGGCAGCGTTTGCGCCGCCAGCATGACTCCGGCAAGCAGGCAGTAGAGTAAGAGAAGAAACTTTTTCCGCGAATGAAGCATGTTCGGTACCCTACACGCGTTTTGTGAACACCCGGTTAACAGCGGCGTGCTGGTACCAAATCGGGTTTAAAGCTGAAGGCGCTTTAAACTTGGCAACATAATCTTCACACAGTCTTCATGAATTCTTCATCTTTCCTTCAACTATAGGGGTCAGTATTTAGGGCCAGTAGGAAGAGCTTTGCCTACCTGCGCTTAGCTTGATCCGCCTGCAAATCCTTGCCCGAGTAAAGGAGCGATTTATGAACCGGCAGACTCCCTCTTATCATTTTCATCGGCCGCTGATATTTGCGTCCTGGATCGTACTCATCGTTGCGATTTTCGCTCCCGCAATGTCAGGCCAGAGCAAGAGCGCCATCACGGGCCGGGTAGCCGACTCATCCGGGGCGGTGCTGCAAGGCGCGCGTGTGGAACTGCAACCCCGTGGCATTGCCACCGCCACCAATTCCTGGGGTGAATTCACGTTCGCGAACGTTCCGCCGGGCGCTTATACAGTGACTATTTCTTACGTCGGGTTTGCGACCGTTACCCAGGCGGTCTCGGTTGGGACGAATCCGGTTGAGTCTATCAATGTATTGCTCAAGGTCAGATCCAAGAATGAAGAGATTGTTGTGGAAGCCCCGCGTGTCCACGGCGAGGCGGAAGCCATCAACCGCACCCGCAGCGCTGACAATATCCTGCAAGTCATTCCCGCTGACGTGATCACCTCGCTGCCCAACGCCAACATTGCAGACGCGCTGGGACGCATGCCTTCCGTCACTCTGGAGCGCGACGAAGGTGAAGGCAAGTATGTGCAGATTCGCGGCACAGAGCCGCGCCTGAGCAATGTGACCATTGACGGCGTTAACGTGCCTTCGCCCGAAAGCGGGGTTCGGCAGATCAAGCTGGATACGGTGGCTTCAGACCTGGTGGAATCGATTGAGGTCAACAAGACCCTGCAGGCAAACCAGGATGGAGACGGAATTGGCGGCTCCGTAAATCTCAAGACCAAGACCGCAGGCGACATTCCCACCTTAACCCTGTACGGACTGGGCGGCTACACTCCCATTATCGGCGGGCGCGGCGTAGACCAGTTTGGCGGCACCGTTGGTCAGCGTTTCGGCGCCAACAAAAAGCTGGGCATATTGTTTGGTGGAACCTATGACTGGAATGGCCGCGGCATCAATGACATTGAGCCTGTGCCCACCACCAGCAGCATTACGCCGCACTATGACAGCATGGACCAGCGTGACTACATGTATTACCGCACGCGCTGGGGACTGACCGGCAGCGTGGATTACAAGCTCAATGAAGGTTCCGGCATCTACCTGCGCGGTTTGTATTCCACCTTCCGCAATTGGGGACAAAAGTGGGTTTATACCCTGAACGATGGTCCCAATCTTGGAAACCCAGATGGGCTTCCCCAGGCAAGCCAGGACTGGCGCCGTCCGGACTTTGCTATCGGCAATTTAGTGGCCGGCGGTAAACACCTTTTCCATAGTTCATGGCTTAGCTGGGATGCTTCAGTTGCGCGCTCCCGATCACTGAACGGAGACGGCGGCGTCGACTACGCGTGGGCTGGCCCCGATATTACGGCCAACTGCGGTAACGTTCCCGCAAAAAGTGTCTTCCGCCCACAGTTCTCGCCGGCCTGTTTCACGCCCGGCCCCGGAGATGCCACTGACATCAGGAATTACGTTGTCACCGATTTCCAACTACCGCCGACGGGTCTATCGGCCCAGCTGAACCTCCAGGGTTCTGCCTCATTTGCCCATCAGTATCACCTGGGCTCGCACTACGGCATATTTGAATTTGGCGGCAAAATCCGCAATGCCCACAAGTTTGACGACACTCAGCAGCTTACGGCGGATTTCACAACTCTTCCCAGCCCTGTTCCGGCTGCACAGTTCATGGGAACATTTACCGATCCTAACTACTACGATAAGACCTATCACTTCACGAATACTCCCGATTATCAAAAGGTCCAGGCTTTCGCGCTCGCCAGCGGTTTGCTCATGGGCGCGCAAGTCAACTCCGCCAACTATAATCTGATCGAGCGCGTCTCCGCCGGCTACGTGATGAACACAATCGACCTCTCTTCGCGCTTCCGGCTGGTTGCCGGAATTCGTTTCGAAGCAACGCATGTTGCTACCATGAGCTTCAATGGTGACAACAACAATCCAGCCGTAAATGTTCCCGGCGGCAGCGACTACCTGGATGTTTTGCCCAGCGTTTCCTTGCGCATTGGCTTAACCAAGGATAGCGCCATACGCGCCGTCTTCAGCCGCGGCATCGCGCGCCCTGACCCGCAGGACATTGCCCAGGCCAGCAGCACGCTGGACACTACCCAGACGCCTAACACGATCACACTCGGCAATCCCAACTTGAAGGCGGAACACTCGAACAACTACGATCTGCTCTTTGAGCAGTACCTGAACCCGGTGGGCATTATCCAGGCAGGTTTCTTCTACAAGCAGCTCGGCGACCCGATCGTAAACGGCCAGTTTGCGGAGAGTCCCAGTCTGTTTGCCAACCTGCCTGTCCCTCCAAACTCGCCTTATGTTCTGGTCTCGCAGGTGCAGAATATTGGCAGCGCACACCTTTGGGGTTTTGAAGTCGGCTATTCCCAGCGCTTAAGCCGACTGCCGGGCGTAATGAAGGGGCTGGGCCTCTCCGCCAACTACAGCTACACCAATTCCCGCACCGATGGCCTGGAAGGATTGTTGCGCGACGACCATCCGGCCCTGCTGCGCCAGGCGCCCAACACCTGGAACATCAGCCCAACGTACGATACCAACAAGTTCTCACTGCGCGTGGGCATGACATACAACTCTGCCATGATCTTTGCTTATCAATTCCAGGATCTGCAGCCAGGCCCCAACGGCATTATTCCTATTGCCCAAGCCGATCTGGCCCAATCAGCCGCCGGTGGCGTGAAAGGTCCGGGGGGAGATAACTATCTCTACACGCATTATCAGGTGGATGCCCAAGGAAGCTACAAAATCTCGCGCAGCTTTTCTGTCTACGCCTACGGGCTGAACCTGAATAATGAGGTCTTCGGTTTCTACAACGGAAGTCCGCAATACGTCGTTCAGCGCGAGTATTACAAGCCAACGTACGCTGGCGGCGTTCGCTACACCTTTAGCCGAGAGAAATAAAGCGG
>JASLFF010000014.1 GCA_030150795.1 Terriglobales bacterium
GAAAAATGCAGAAAAAGGCTTCGACCGCTCGGTCGACCGTTCGGTTGAATTGGGGTTGGGCCTTTGCTTTCAACAAACGTCTATGGGGGGTGGGGTCTTTGGCTGAGGGACGCAGGCAGAGGGCTGCAAAGTGGGTGATCGGAAAAGCAAAATCTCACCGCTGATAAACGCAGATGACACGGATGGGAGAGGGATCGGTCCAAGAGAATCGGAAAGGCAAAATCTCACCGCTGAGACGCGGAGACGCGGAGAACAGCCACGATCAAAGGTCAGAACCTTACCGCTAATAAACGCGGATGATAGGGATCACACGGATCGGAAGGAGATTGGTCAAAGCGGAACCCGCATCACCAAAATCCTTACAGTAATCGAGAAACAGAACGAGTGTATTTCTCAACGTCCGGTGACGTGAAAGTTTCCTTCAGGACGTTCAACGGCCAGCCGGACGATGCGGCGGGATTCGCGCGCGGGACGCGAAGCTTCATACTCCAGAAAGTGCTGAAGCACGGCGCGGGCATCGCGATATCCCTGCACGATGATGGGGCTGACGATTTCGCTATCGAAATCCAGCGCATCGGCAGCCAGAGGCTTGTGCGGCGCAATGTTGAAGAACTTCACAAAACGATAGTATTGCTTGCCGATCTCCAGCTCCACTTGCTCCGGCTTAACGCCCATTTCAGCGGCATAGACCGTGCACAGGCGGTTGATGCTGCTGAGCATGGCAATATCCGATTTGAAGTTTTTGGAGATCAGGATGTCAACGGCGTGGACGCCGACATCGAGAAAAGTCTTGATGGCTTCCGTCTGGTCCGCGCCTTCCAGCGGCGCGATCAACACCAGAAAGAGCACGTCGGCGCCCAGACGCAGCGCGGGCAATACCGGCTGGTTGGTCATGATGCCGCCATCGGTCCAGAGGCGACCGTCCATGGTGACGGCTTCATACGCGAAGGTATAAGCCGAAGATGCCACCGCCGCCAGCACCAGGTCTTGCGGGCTTTCCACTTCACGGCGAATGAATTCCTCATGGGCCCCCGGATCGTTGACCAGAGTTTCAACCGTGGCATTGGAAAAAAAGCGGGCAGCTCCGCGCTGGATGTCGGTGGCGGTCATGATCACGCGGATGGCCGAGTTGCGCAGCTTGTCGTCTGGAATGCGGGCGCGCAGAAACTTGATGCGATCGAAATTGGGAAACAGGCCGGTGCGCAACGGCATCCGCAAAAAACGATGGCTGAGCTTACTGAGCGGGTCCTGCAATAACCGATACACGCCCAGCGCAACCAGAATGGCAACGATCATTGGCACATGAGGCGTCATGCGGAAAGAACCGTTGCTGTTGAGCGGCAGGTGGATGTATGTGGAACCCAGGAACAACACAATAAAGCCCCACACCAGCACGTTGGCGCCAAAAGAAACCCAGGTCTTGCGCCAGTCCGGTTCCCAATCGCGCTTGCGGATATATTTCAGGCCAACATAGCCAACGTAAGAAAGCTTGTCGGCGAAAAGTAAAATGGAAATTCCGGCCACGCCCAGCGCCAGCCATGTCAATTTTGGGTGGTGCGCATGAATGAAAATGCCGCGGTCGCTCAACCATAGCCACAGGAAGTTGCCTACGCCCGCTGACGCTGCTATCAATCCGGCAAGAAGAAAGATGTAGCGCGACCAGTCAATGCCCAGCGTGGCAGGCGTAAGGTCCAGCCAGGCATCGATCAGTGGCTCTGCTTTGCCGACCAGCCCTTCAGCCTGTGCCGCGAAGGAGGCAGCGTTGATGCTTCCGACTGAAGTGGCAGCGACGATGTGCGTGGGAACTTGTGCGTCCTGAAAAGCCATCAGCACACCGGCCTCATAAGCGCCACGCGCGCCGCCGCCGGAAAGCACCACGCCCACGCGCGACGAAAACACCACCGGCCTTCTGGCTGTGGCAGTGGTTGCGCGGAACTCGTCGCGTAAAGCGTCCAGCTCCGCCAATGCGGCCGAGCGGCGCGGCTTGGGAAGGCTGACGGGCATGCTTAAGCAAAGCTTACCCCAGCTTTAGGCAAAAGCCTACGCGCAATAGTGCTGCTCCGAATGGAGCAAATATCGCGGCAAAGAAAAACCCGCCGGACAGAATCCGGCGGGCAAAGAAATAACTTGCCTTGAAGGTTAGAACCTGAAGGTAAGTCCGACACGAATAATGCGGTTGCCCAGAGCATTGCCCACCACGTCATTGCTCACGCTGGGATCGGCAAAGCCCACAAACGGAGCTTGCTGACTTGGCGTTAGCCCGACGTTTTCAATGTTGGGATCGATGCTCTGGAAGTTGGGATGATTGAACACGTTCTGGAGAGTTGCGTTAAATTCCAGGCTGGCGCGTTCATTCAACTTGAAGTTTTTAAACATGGCGAGATTGGCGATGTTGGTGACTGCGTCCTGCGAGAGATTGCGACGAGCGCCAAAAGGCGTGCCCAAAATACTCTGTGCGGTTGACGCATTGATGATGTAGCGGACGGCATTCTGCTGCACCGCTGTTCCATCGAGGCCGTTCTTTACATCCTGATTGAACGTGATCAGCTGGTTCGCCGGCAGTTCGCAAGAGCTGCCGAAGTTGTTGCACGCGTCAGCGGCGAAGATGCCCACAGAGGCAGCAGGAGCGTTCAGGTTGCCGACAACAGAAGCCTGCAAAAATGATATTGCCCGCGCATCTCCGCGTGGTGTGATGAGATGCTTTCATTTTTGGGAAACTTCCTTCACGCCATCTACACATTTTTGGAAACTCTGATTGCATGGCCTTGTTCTCTCCTTATGTACTCTGAGTTCGCAATCACTATCTAAACTCTTTAGAAAAAGGTTGTGACAATTTGTTATCTGGTTCGTCTAATACGCCAGAGAAAGCAAACCAGGTGTCGTGTATGAGCACATTAGAAAACGCAGTCACAAGCGGCAGACTACCTATCAAAGAGAGCGGACGGACGGTATTTGTTCCGTTGGAAGAAGTCGAATACTTTGAGGCTTCAGGCAACTATGTGCGTGTGCATGCGGGTGAGGCACACTATCGGGTACGTGAAAAACTGAGCACCATGGAGACACGTTTGCCGGAGCGCGACTTCGTGCGCATCCATCGCTCAGTCATCGTGAATCGCAACCGCATCCATGAGTTGCGACGGTCCTTCAGCGGCAAATACCTGGTGACTCTGGTTTCCGGCAAGCAGGTCACGCTCAGCCGCAGCCATCGCCAGCAGCTTTCCGCTCTGAAGGAACCGTACTAAAGGCTGTGCGCGATCGCCTGACGAACGCACTGCTTACGTCTGTGTTCTCCTGAATGGCTGTCGAGCCATCGTTTCATGCTACGCGGGCATTGTCACTGCTCCCTGCCCTGCCAAGGTCCAGCAGTATCCGAATGCGACGGGCCAGATCAGGAAACTCGAAGGGCTTCTCTAGAATTTCCAGAGAACGGTCAATAGCCGGTCCCTCGGCGAATCCGGATATAAGAATGGCCTTGATCCCGGGCCGGTCCTGGCGAATGGCTTTCAACACAGCATCTCCGCGCACGCCCGGCATCATCACGTCAGTCACCACCAAGTCAATGGATCCGCGATACTCCTTCGCGAGGGCGATAGCGTCAGTGCCATTGGCAGCTTCCAGCAACCGGTAGCCGAGCCTTTCCAAGTAGGTACGCGTCATGGCGCGGATTCCGGCTTCATCCTCGGCAAGTAAGATCGTTTCATGTCCCCCGGGAGCCGGCTGGCTTTCCGGAGCTACGTTCTTTGTTCCCGGCGCAACCACGGTCTGCCGCAGGTATACCTGGAAGCTGGTGCCCTGATCGAGCTGGCTGCTGATCTTGA
>JASLFF010000081.1 GCA_030150795.1 Terriglobales bacterium
GCAATGGCAAAGCCGAGGATCATTCCGTTTTGTCCGCCGAAATAATCGCCCACCCCAAAGGCCAGCAGGGTAAGCAGTGTCAGCAGAAAAACCGTTTTTAAGTTGTTCATAGCTAAGTAGAGGATAAATTCCATGGCAGGATTCCAAAAGCTGACTGCAAGCATGGGGTGCTCTGCCTGAATGCTTAACATTCAAAATCGCCTCAATGTTAAGAGTCGTAAAGTTGCATATCAAAATTCCAAGTGATTGAAAGCAAAGATCGATCTTGACGAATCATTAAAGACTCTAATGATTTTCTAATGGATTGCTAACTAAGGATTCGGTACTCTCTCTCAGGCCAATATCGCGATTGATAGGTTTCTGCTACGACAGGGCCACTTTCCACGATACTTCCGGGCTTCCCTCCGCAAAGCGTGCCTCCCGCGGAGATGCAGTTCAACGTCTTGAAACTGAAAGTCTGCAACAACTTAAGGAGCGCAGCTATGAGTCATAACGATGATGGCTTTTTTCTATCAGAGAAAAGCTCAAAAGCACGTCTGCGGGAAGCCGAGAACGCACGCAAGAACCGTGCGGAGATCGTAAAGGCATTTTCGCAGGGCAAAGTCACCCGTCGCGAACTGGTGAAATGGGGCCTGATCACGGCTGGCGGCGCACTCGCCCCCATCCATGGCCTGAACCCGTTCGTTAGCAGTGCGTACGCCAGCGGCAATAACCAGCCTCTTGGCCCCAATAATCCTGGCAGCGGTATTCCCACCGGCGCACCGCCCAGCCCGACATTTGGAGTGCAGCCTTTCAGCACACCAATGCCGCGCTTTGACGTGATCGCCCGCGGTAACAACCCACTGGGTGGCGATCTGACCCCGGTTCCGCAGGCCCAGGCCAACCAGACGCAGCAGCCTCTGGATCCGGCTTTGGTCAACGGACAAACCGGACTCACCGGCCCGGTCGAAGGCCGTCCGCCGGGACCAATCTGGGCGCACCAGGGTTTCGGTGATCACGCGCCGCAGATCTCGATTGAGATGTCACAGGCCCAGGCGCAGGCGAACACTGTCTATAACCCAGCCGTGGCTTCGAACCTGAACTCCGGTATCGATCCGACCCAGGCAATTCCTTTGAAGTTCCATCCCGGCTTTCCGACACAGAATCCGAACTCGGTCTGGACTTTCAACGGAACCATTCCGCCCAAGTTGGTCATGGCGCGTTATGGCGAACCGCTTTTGTTCCGCCATCACAACCGCCTGCCTGCCGATGTTACACAGAACGGCGGCTTTGGACGCAACACCATCTCCACGCACGAACACAACGGTCACCACGGTGCAGAGAATGACGGCTTTACCGGCGCATTCTTCTTCCCCAACCAGTTCTATGACTATCACTGGCCGATCGTGCTGGCGGGCTTCCGTTCCGTCAACACCGATGCGACCGATCCCCGCGCCGGCAGCCCAGCCGACAACGGCGGAATCAACAAGGTCCCGGGCGACTGGCGCGAGACCATGTCCACCCACTGGTTCCACGATCATATGTTCACGTTCACTTCACAGAACGTGTACAAGGGCAACGCTGCCATGTTCAACATTTACAGCGCGCTCGATCGTGGCGATGAAACCGTGAATGACGGCGTGAATCTGCGCCTGCCTAGCGGTTCGTCAAACGGAAAGGGCTGGGGCAATCTGGATTACGACGTCAACCTGATGTTCAATGAAAAGGCCTTCGATGCAAGCGGCCAGCTCTTCATGGACATCTTTGATTTTGACGGCTTCCTGGGCGACCTGATGTGCGTGAACCTCACGTACAAGCCGTTCTTCGAAGTGGAGCGCCGCAAGTATCGCTTCCGCATCCTGAACGCCAGCGTTTCCCGCTTCTTCAAGTACGGTCTGTCTGACAGCTCACCGATGATTCAGATCGCCAATGACGGTAACCTGCTGCCGACACCGGTCGTGCAAACGATCTCTGACGAGCAGGGTATCGCCGAGCGCTATGACTGGGTGATTGACTTCTCCCGTTACAACATCGGCGACAAAGTCTGGATGGTGAACACGGCTGAGCATAAGGACGGCAAGAAGCCCAATGCTGACCTGACCATCGCCCAGGCTCTCTCCGGACAGTCATCTGATCCTTGCGTCGGAAAGTTCCTGGAATTCCGTATCGTTCGGAACCCGGCGACTCCTGACGTGAGCCAGGTGCCAAGCGTCCTGATTCCGAATCCGGATCTGTCGAACATTCCTGTGTCACGGACCCGTACCTTCACCTTCGGCAGCGGCGCTTCGCAGCCTCTGGCGCCGAGCGAAGAAACCTTTACCACTGGCGCAGGCAATCAGCCTGGTCCGTGGGGTGTCCAGACCGATAATGGCCACATGCTGAACGCCAGCTGGGGACGTATCTCCGCGGCTCCGGGTTACGGAACGCGCGAGGTCTGGACTCTGCAGAACGGCGGCGGCGGATGGGATCACCCGATCCACATCCACTTTGAAGAAGGCCAGATCCTGGCCCGCAACGGTAGCGCTGCTAACGTTCCGGCCTGGGAAAAGGGCCGCAAAGACGTCTATCGTCTGCGTCCGGGTGGAAGCGTGACTTTGACCATGCAGTTCCGCGATTGGGGCGGCATGTTCATGGAGCACTGCCACAACACAGTCCACGAGGACAATGCCATGCTGGTCCGTTGGGAAATCGATAACGGCGGCGCACCGTTCCTACGGCCGCTTCCGACACCGGTTCCGGCTCCCACGGGCGTCACCTTCGTGGCACCTGATGACATAGCCCCGACCGCGTTCTAACTCGGCTGGGTGTAAGAAACTCAGATTGGCGGCCTGCAACGCAAGATGCGGGCCGCCAAGCCTGGTTTTAATTCCGGATAAAAAAGCAGTCTGGGGACAGGCAAGGAGCAGCATTATGCGACGGACAGGTCGGGCGGGCTTCGCGACAGTTGCCGCTATTTTTCTTACCGCAATTCTTTATCTCACGGCAGGCACAACACCCGCGGCGGCAGACAATGCCCGCTGGGGCGCTAACTATTTCCCCAACGTGGTTCTCACTACCCAGGATGGCGTCAAAGTCCATTTTTACGATGACGTGCTCAAGGGCAAGAGCGTGGTGATCGATCTTATCTATACCAGCTGTGTAGATTCATGTCCGCTGGAAACCGCGCGGCTGGCGCAAGTGCAAAAGATGCTGGGCGACCGCGTGGGGAAAGATATCTTTTTTTACTCCATTAGCATTGATCCCACGCATGACACTCCCAAGGTACTCAAGGCGTATGCCCAGAAATATCACGTTGGTCCGGGATGGACTTTCCTGACGGGCAAGAAGGCCGATATTGATCTCATCAGCAAAAAACTTGGCCTTTACAGTGAACCCGATCCCAACGATCGCGATGGCCACACGCCTAGCGTGCTGATCGGCAACGAACCGGCCGGCCAGTGGATGCGCAACTCGGCCACCGATAATGCGCGCTTCCTGGCGAATATGGTCGGAAACTGGCTGGACAGCTGGGGTCATGCTAAGGCCATCGATGCCAAAGCCAGTTACGACCAGGCGCCCCCCATCGACATCAGAGACCAGGGGCGCTACACCTTTACTACGCACTGCGCCGCGTGCCACACCATCGGCCATGGCGATAAAATCGGCCCTGATTTGCTTGGCGTAACCAATGTTCGTGACCGTAGCTGGCTGGAGACCTTCATCTCAACCCCGGAAAAGATGATTGCGGCAAAAGATCCAGTTGCGGTAGCGCTTTATAAAAAATACAACGGCATCAATATGCCCAACCTGCGCCTGAGCGATGCCGAATTGAAAAATCTGATCGATTTCCTGGCGCAGCAAGGCGTCCCGCATGATAAAGACGCGGCAAGTTCGGAAAAAACCGGAGCTGTAAAAACAGATTCCGGCCAGCCAATGCCGTAAAGCACTGGGCTTTCCGCACAAAGATCATCAGTTTAAGTTGGCTGCGCTCGACCGATTTTTGCGGAAGATGGCCGCTTCAAAGCGAAAAGTCCTTCTCCCAGTCGGGCGTTACAGCAGGCGGCTACGGGGCCGCCTGCATTAGTTTTTAAACTTGTTTTTTCTCTGCCGCTTCCAGCGCTCCCTTAATCGCCAGTAATTCTTTCAAGACACCTTCAAGATCACTCAAAGCGAGCGCGTTTGCGCCATCAGACTTCGCTTCCGCCGGGTTGTCATGCACTTCCATAAAGACGCCGTCCACTCCGGCTGCCACCGCTGCGCGCGCCAGCAGCGGAATGTACTCCGGTTGTCCTCCGGAAACGGCTTTGCCGCCCGCGCCCGAAGAAGGCAGTTGCACGGAATGTGTTGCGTCAAACACTACGGGCGCATACTGGCGCATGATGGCCAGCGACCGCATATCTACTACAAGGTTGTTGTAACCGAAAGAACTGCCGCGTTCGGTGAGAAAAATATTGTCATTGCCTGAGGCGCGGACTTTTTCCACGGCATGGCGCATGTCCCACGGAGAGACAAACTGGCCTTTCTTGATGTTGATGGACTTCGCATGTTTGGCAGCGGCAACCAGCATGTCAGTCTGGCGGCATAGAAAAGCGGGAATCTGCACCACGTCTACCGCTTCTGCCACCGCAGGAACGTCCTTGGCTTCGTGAACGTCTGTCAGCACTGGAACGCCCGCTTCTTTTCCGATTCTCTGCAGAATGCGCAGGCCCTCTTCCAACCCCGGCCCGCGAAAGCTATGCAGTGACGTGCGGTTGGCCTTATCGTACGATGCCTTAAAAATGTAAGGAATTTGCAGCTTCCGCGCTACGGCGCTGATCTCTTCCGCCATCTTTACGGCATGCGCTTCACTTTCAATCACGCATGGGCCGGCGATGAGGAAGAGTCCAGAGCCAAGGTTGAGGCCGTCGAGCTTAAATGATGGAGTGTTTGGCATCTTCAAAAAGCTTACATGATTTCTGCAATATGGCAGGTTGAAAAATCGAATTCGCCCATTACCTAAAATTCGTCATCCTGAGATCCGTAAACGAGCAAGCGTTTTCTTCAGCCTTGCGAGTAGGATCGAAGGACCTTGTGCTTGACTCCTGAAGGCTCCGCCACGAAGCTGAACTGACGTCTTTATATATTCCGGTTAGCAAGTCATCGGCCTGAAACTCCTCTGCCGACTTATAATCACGGCGATGAACCCACCGTCGCCGACCGAACCCGCGCCGGACCAGGACCAGCGGGACCTTTATCTCGGCATTCAGGCGGTTGACGTTTTCGTCAGCGATCTGGAGAAAAGCCTGCAATTCTACGTGAATCAGCTTGGATTCCGGTTGGTTTCTGATGTCATCTTGCAATCCGGCCGGAGAAGACTAGGCATTTCACCTCCTGACGGCACGGCAGTCCTCAACCTGATTGCGCCTGAGCCGGAATCAGAAGAGTACAAACTCATCGGGCGGCCTACACAGGTCGCTTTTGTCACGGAAGACGTCGCCGCCAAATACAGTGAATGGAGAAAACGTGGAGTCCGTTTTCATCACACGCCGCGCCTGAGACGCATTAAATACCTCCAGCAGGCGCCCGCCCGAGTCGCCGAGCAAACGCTGCTTTTCGGAGAGCAAGCGCCAGTCTGGGGCGGAGTTTTTACCCGCTTTGAAGACCTTGACCACAATTCCTTTGCGCTGGTGAGCCTTGATGAGATCAGCCATGCCATCGAACAGCGCCGGCGCGCTGTTGCGGCAAAGCTGGAAGCCGACCGGCGTGCCGCTCATGAACTCGAAATCGCAAAGCAAGTGCAGGCGCGGCTGTTCCCCCAGGTCCTGCCACAAGTGCAGACGCTTGAGTATGCCGGAGTATGCATTCAGGCACGTGAAGTGGGCGGAGACTATTACGACTTTCTCAGCCTGGGCCGCAATCGGCTGGGGCTTGCCTTGGCCGATATTTCAGGGAAGGGAATTGCCGCCGCGCTCATCATGGCGAACCTGCAGGCAAACTTGCGCACACAGAGCGCCATGGCCTGGGACGAACCACAGCGTTTTCTAAAATCGGTGAACAATCTTTTTTATGAGAATACCGCAGAGAATGCCTACGCCAGCCTGTTCTTTGGGGCCTATGATGACGATGCACGCCGCTTGCGCTATGCCAACTGCGGCCATCTTTGTGCCCTGTTGCTTCGCCGCGATGGCAGGCTAGAACGCCTTGATTCCACTTGTACGGTCATGGGACTCTTCAAGGATTGGGATTGCGCTCTGGCGGAATGCAGCCTGCTTGCCGGAGATACACTGGCGCTCTATACGGACGGGATCACCGAATCATTCAATGATGCAGGTGAAGAATTTGGCGAGCAGAGGTTGGTTGACGCGTTGCGAGAGAATCGTGAAGACTCTCCTCAAGCGGCGTTGGACTCGATTGTGGCAGAGGTACGAAAGTTCAGTGGACGCGAACAGCACGATGACATTACTCTCATCATCGCGCGAGGCAGAGAAAGGTAGCGCTGACTATCGCCGCACTATTCTTTCCGGTCTCAAGAACATCTCCACATCTTCTGTGCTCTTGGCGTCGCGGCGCTTGCGCCCGTTCTCATAGCTGGCTTTCACAAAGCTGCTGAACAGCGGATGCGGCTCCAGCGGCTTGGACTTGAATTCAGGATGGAACTGGCAGCCCAGGAAGTAAGGATGATCGGGAATCTCTACGATCTCCACGTACGTCCCATCGGGCGTAGCGCCAGTAATGCGCAAGCCGCCGCCGGTTAACACCGCTTCATATTCGCGATTGAACTCGTAGCGGTGGCGATGCCGCTCGCTGATCTCCGTTGTGGCATACGCCTTCGCGGCCTGGCTATTCGCTTCCAATTTGCAGGTCCATGCGCCCAGCCTCATGGTGCCGCCCAGTTCATCAATGCCGGTCAACTCGCGCAGCTTATAGATAATCCGGTGCGGCGTGGCCTGATCAAACTCGCTGGAGTTTGCTTCGTCCAGCCCGCAAACGTTGCGCGCAAACTCAATGCACGCTGTCTGCATGCCCAGGCAAATGCCGAAGTACGGGACTTTTTTCTCGCGCGCATAGCGGATACCGTTCAACATGCCCTCAATGCCGCGC
>JASLFF010000106.1 GCA_030150795.1 Terriglobales bacterium
CGAGGCCTAAGCGATTCAGATGTCGCCAAGATACCGTGAGCACTACATCAGCCGGGCGGCTGCTTCCATGTTCTTTCTATACTTTGCCACCATCTCCTTGGTTTGCTCAGGTATGGCTGCTTCATGTTCAGCGAGTTTTTCCTCACCCCAAAAAACCCCTAGCCACCATGCCATTGCAAGAAACTCAGCGGACTCCTCAACGTGGCCGGCAATGCGCGCAGCATCGAGAGAGAACCGTGCCCTGATGAAAATACAGATAACTGCAACGGTAAGATAAAGAATGAACCCGCCGGCAATTCCTGCCACTCGCGGGCGCCAGGTGAATCCCAGAGATCGTGAATAGATGCATACAATGCAGAAGGTGGCCCACGCGGCCATGATCATAACCTCATCCACGGTCATCATCGTTCTGGTCAAGGAGCCACCGTTTCTAGCCGTGAATAGACGTCCGAACGTAATCGCCATGGCCAACGATATCGAAATGATGATAACCAGGTGCCGCCGCCCCCACGCGAAAAGACCAATGTTTGGGTCACAAATCTTGTAGTACAGCTCCAGAGCAACCGCAAACGCGATAAGGTTCAAAAGGATGGTTCCCACATAGTAGGCATAGAAGTAAGGCATCGCTGCTCCAAAGAGGGCAATGAGCAGATTGGCCAAGCCTCCGGCGGCCTGCCATGTCAAATAGACACTCATGACCGGATAACGCTTCCACGCATCCCAGCGAAGAAGCATGAGAGCAAGAAAACACTCAAGGGCCGTGATGCCGATAAACAGGATGCGTGAATAGAGAGGAATGCTATGAAAAAACATACTGCTGGACCTCTTGCGGTAAATTGGTGCAGCGCCTCTATGATACCTTGGCCAGTCCCTTTTATATTGGACCGGGCGGACAAAGCGGCGGACACGGATTGCAGCAACCGGCTGCCCTTGTTACTACCAAACTTACCGGCCTTTCGTCGTTGCCAACTATTATTGCTGCGGTCAGCAGCATAAATGAAATTATAGCGATGCGCGCCATTTTCATCTGAGACCTCCATGGCGCCCGAACGGCTAAGACGTGAATCTACCATTTGGCTGGCATTGTGTTGGCATCTAGTTTGCGAAAGTTATGATTTTGGAAATCCCGACTGTCAACTACAAAATAAAGAGCTTTCCCAGCTTGAAACTATCTCTCACCGGTTTGTCTGCGGGAAAGTCAAGGAAACATACGAAACGAAACAATCCGGTTCACAAACGCAAACTTATAGCGATAGCGCGGCCTTCGTTTCGTGCCGCACGCTCGCTGCGGTGCACTAAAAAAATAAAGCGAGACTTAGCATGCTACGCCTCTACGTTTGGATCTCTGCAACGGCGAGGTGGCCTCTAAGGCAGGTTATTAGCGAGGAATCGTCCCAACAAAAATGCCTGCGGCATTTAGCCGCAGGCATTCTGTGACCTGACGAAAGACTAGAACCGCCAGATGACGCCGCCGGAATAGCGGAAGTTATTTTGGTTGCTGCTGGTGCCGGAGGTAAGGCCGGTCAACGAATCGAGCGTGTTGAAATTTGTGCGGATGAAATCTACCTGCGCCGCGCGAATGGCGAAGTGGCGCGAAAGGCCGATGTCGATGCCGCCGCCAAAAGCCATGGCGAACGCGTTGGAGCTATCCAGTGGCGCCGAGATTCCTCCCAGGATCGGTACAGTTATGCCTGCGCCCAGGCTGGAGTGCGCCGCGCCGAACAGCGCGTGTCCAAAGACCGAGCTCTTGCCGAAATATCCGGTAACAGTGGGGCCAAACAGCATGTCATACATGTGCTGTTGCGTGCCGGCCGAAAAGCCGAGCCCGGAAATGCCGGCCAGTTGTTTGGAGTTGCCGCTGAAGTCGGCTGTGAGGCCGAAATGGCGGGTGAAGTTGAAGGTGCCTTGGGCTTCCCATCCACCAAGACTGCCGCCGAGGTTGAAATTGCTGCCCCCGATGCTGGTGCTACCGAGGTCATTGCTGGAATGAAGGAGGGAGTATCCCCCGAAAATGGTTCCGCGTGTGGACACTTGGCTGGTCTCCTGCTGGGCAAAGCTCAACATCGGTAGACACAAAAGGGCTGAGAATAAAATCGCGCGTAGGCGCATTGATGGCTCCTTGGTAAGGTGGGTTCGTTATCAATACAAACCCGCGCAGGAGAAGTTGTTGCGACGGCGGGAGTAAAGAACTGTGGCCCCTCAGAGAGAGAGCGAGTAAAGAATTGTAAGAGGCAGGAAAACCTTACTACTAATCAATATGGATGATACTGATCTGCGGAGAATTTGAAAGCACATACCCACACTTGCAGGAATGAAGTCAGCTAAAGTTAATGGGATATTCCTGCATTTTTCTGATCCGTGTCATCAGCGTTTATCAGCGGTAAGACTTTCCGGGTTTATGCGATCGCTTTTAGCATGTCTCCCGGCGCGGCGTTGTCGCCAAACGTCTCACTCACGTGGATGAACAAGTCTTTGTTCCCGGGAGCAAACACAAAGCTGCCGCCAAGCTGTAAAGGATCTTTTCCCAGGCGATGCTGCTTGTGTCCTGCGGCTTTTGCCCGTTTGCGCGCCTGCAAATTATCTTTGCGCAGAAGGTGGAGCAGGGAAGCGTGGCGCAAGCCAACGGTTTTATAGGCCTCGCGTTTGTCATCGATGAGAAGAGGGAACTGGATGCCGGTTTTCTCGCGGAAGAACCTCGCATAGCTGGCATCGCCCAAGCCGACGACAGCGAGATGCGCGCCTTTCTTCTTGAACTCGGCTTCAAATTCGCGCAACTGCGCGACGTGCTCTCCGCAAAAGATTCAGCCGTAATGGCGAAGAAAGACCACCACGGCAGGTCCGGTCTCCCACAAGGAGCCAAGGCGCGTTGGATTGCCGTCGACGTCAGGGAGCGTTATTCCGGCCAGCTTGCTGCTGAGTGATTCAGCCATGCCGGACATTCTCTTGGCAGCTGCCCATGATGTCAAGGCGGCATGGCGAAATAGATTCGAACCATTCAAGAAAGAAAGAAGGAAGGTATATCTAAAATTTCAAATCTAAAATCTCCAGTTTTGCTATTCTTTCCGCCTATGCGTGAAATCAAAGGTGCGGTTGCGGTTGTAACGGGAGCGGCTTCAGGGATTGGTCGCGCTCTGGCGGTTGATCTGGCAATAATGGGTGCGCAACTCGCACTGGCCGATGTAAACGTTGCCGGTCTGGAAGAAACGCGCGCGCTGTTGGGCAGTGCCACGGCGCGCACTTACACGGTAGACGTTTCCAAAGCGCCGGCGGTTGAGTCGTTCGCTCAGGCAGTGCAACGCGACTTTGGCCGAACATCATTATTAATCAATAATGCCGGCGTCGCGCTGATGGGCACGCTGGCTGAAGTTTCTTTAGAGGATATGCAATGGCTGATCGGCATCAACTTCTGGGGCGTGGTGCACGGCTGCAAGTTCTTTACGCCCTTGCTTCAGCGTGAGAGTGATGCGCACATCGTGAACCTCTCCAGCATTTTTGGTTTGATCGGTCCGCCCGGGCAGACTGCCTATGCGGCCAGCAAATTTGCTGTCCATGGATTTAGTCAATCGCTGCGGGAAGAGCCTCGGGCCACCAGTTCTATCAAAGTCACGTCAGTGCATCCTGCGGGAATTGCCACGCCGATTGCACATAGCGCGCGCGCCGGAAGCGGCGTAACTCAAGCAGCCCGCCAGGAAGCTGAAGAGTATTTCAAGAAAGTAGCAACCATAACGCCGGAAGAAGCTTCGCGCGTCATCATCAAAGGAATTCTGGGAAACAAGAACCGCGTGCTTATTGGCTCAGACGCTTACAGTGTCGACCGGATCCAGCGTCTTTTCCCGGCCCGGGCCAGCGTCATGTTTGCCAAGTTTTTGGAGAAGCGAAGAGGGCCAAAGGCTCAGGCGGCGGCAAGCGCGTCGAAAGCAGTTTGAGCAGGGCGCTGCCAGTCGGAAGGCAAAGTTCGGGACGAAATGCGCAAGTCTTATTAGTTGCGATTCCCGAAAATGGGACCATTCATTGCATTTTGACAATTTCGTTCTCGACGGAACATAATTCATCGCCTTATTTCTTAAGAGGACAATTGCGTTTGCTGGTTCACGCGGCAAGAAATCTGATGCAGGAACAGGATTTTTGCCATAAAGTGTCCCTGACTAATTTTTTAGCGTCCCAATTTTTGGCCCAATGGCCCAGATGGCTTGAAAGATCGTTTCAAGGCGCGTGTCCGTGGGCGGGAACGCAGGCATGCAATCAATTGTTAGTTTATGAAACTGCGTTCGATTCAATCATGTGGCATAATACTCAGCCAATAAAGGGTACTCGAACTATTCGTCACATGAATGAGCACTCATTCACGCTTTCGCTGGCCACTCCGCCCGATTTCATAGGCATGACTGCGCCAGACAATTTCCTCAAGCTTCGCACTGCAACCTGGGAGGGTTTATGCGGTTTGTTCATTTGTTGAGAATCTTTCTTGCGTCCATGCTGCTTACGGGCATGGTGTTTGCGCAGGGTATCGGTGCTTCCGGTGACATCCGGGGAACCGTGACAGATCCATCCGGCGCCGTTGTTACCGGCGCGAATGTAACAGCGACCGATATTGCCAAAGGAATCAAGCACACCGTGGCCACTGATGCCAACGGCCAATATCGGCTGGCGGGACTGCAACCGGCCACATACAGCCTCAGCGTCTCAAAATCAGGCTTCCAGTCGGAATTGGCAAAGAATGTCGTGGTGAATGTCGGTCAGACCTCGACCGTTGATTTCCCCATGAAGGTTTCGCAGGTTTCTGAGCAGGTGGAAGTTACGGCTGAGCCGCCGGTCGTCGAAACCGAGAGAGGCGGGCAGGCCAACGTCGTTACCGAGCAGACCATTCGCGATCTGCCCATCAATCGCCGCGACTACCTCACCTTTACCCTGCTGGCTCCCGCGGTTTCCGATTCCACGCGGCTGGCTTCTGACCAGGATTATCGCGTGAAGCAAACGCCGCAGAGCGGACTTTCCTTCTATGGAAGCAACGGCCGCGGCAATAGCGTAACGGTCGATGGCGGCGAAGTGAACGATGACGCTGGCGGTGTGCGCCTGAACATGAGCCAGGACGCCGTGCAGGAATTCCAGATCAACCGCAGCAACTATGGAGCGGATCTGGGCGGCGCCAGCGGCGCGACGATTAACATCGTCACCAAGTCCGGCGGCAACGACGTTCACGGCAGCTTATTCGGCTATTTCCGGAATGATGCTCTAGATGCAGCCAATCCTTTCTCCATCAGCCAGGCTCTTGCGCCGGGACAGACGTTCAATCCTGCGGCGCCGGACGTCCAGGGCACGCACGTGAAAGACAGCCTCACACGCGAACAATTTGGTGGCGCGATTGGCTTCCCCATCAAGAAAGATAAAACGTTCCTTTATAGCTCTTTTGAAGGTCTTTTGGGTGACGCGCAAAACGCCGTGCCGCTGCTGACGAACACCAACATCTTCCGGCCGGAAACCGACGTATTTAATAACCAGGGCGCGATCTTGACTGGTTTGGCTGGCCTTGGGGGTACTCCGGTCCCATGCCTGACGGGCCAACCGGCGCTGCCCGCGGCAATTTGTGCTGGCATTCTCAACAATGTCCTCACAATCAATCCGGCCACCAGCCCGCTCAACTCTTATATTGTCAACCAGTTTGAAACCAACGGTGGCTTGTTCCCTTACAACAATCGTCTGTACCTGGCATCCGCTCGCCTGGACCATCAATTCAGTGATCGCAACCAGGTCGCCTTGCGCTATAGCTTTGGCCACGATTTGGAAGAGAACCCCGACGTCACCTCACTGACGGGCTTCTCGCGCGGCAGTTCCGTGAAAGCGTTTGACCACACCTTGCTGGCCTCATGGTTCCACCAGTTCACCCCTCGCACGCTCAATGAAGCGCGGGTGCAGTGGAACTATTCCAATTTTGACGTTATTCCCAATGTTCCCGGCCAGGCCGGCCTCGATATTCCCGGCTTTGCCAACATCGGAACCCAAATCTTTCTCCCCAGCCTCACGATCATGCGGCGCTATGAATTTGCCGATAACATGACTTTGGTTCGCGGCAAGCACAACATCAAGTTCGGGGGCTACGAACTCTATCGCGGCAATCACTCTGAGTCCCACACCTTCTTCCCTGGCCGGTTTGTGTTTGGCAACCTGCCCGGTGGTATTTTGAGTCCTTGCCTACAGGTGCCGGCAGCTTGCGGACTGGCCGCCGCTCCGGCCACCATAAACTCAATCCAATCCGTTGCGCTGGGTTTGCCGCAGTTCTACCAACAGGGTTTCGGTAACCCAATCTACAACTATCCGCGCCCCTTCACCGCCGCGTTCGTGCAGGACCAATGGCAGATGACGCCTAATTTCACTTTGAACGTAGGCGTGCGTTATGAACTCGATTCCCAGTATGGAGCGTTGGCAACTGACAAAAACAACTTTGCCCCGCGCCTCTCCTTTGCCTGGGACCCGTTCAAAGACCACAAGACGGTCATCCGCGCCGGTTACGGCATTTTCTACTCACCCATCTACGGGCAGATTGCTGACGTAGTTCAGACGCTGGGACTAGTGAACGGCGTTCGTCAGATTGCCCAGACGTTTGTTCCGCTTACCGGCGCTCCCGGCAATCCGGCGCTGACTTCAGCGGCAATCTTCCAAACTTTGTTTGCTCAGGGCAAAATTCAGTGCACCACGCCCGCCGCAGGCAACGCGGCCTGCATCACGCCGGCGGACCTTACCCAGTTCGGCATCAACGTTACGCATACTGGACCGGTTCCTCCGCTAAGTGTTCTGTTCAGCGGCCAGCCGAACTACCAGAACGCCTATTCTCAACAGGCTGAATTTGGCATCGAGCGTGAAATTACCAAAGGTTGGGCAGTAGCGCTGAGCGGCATTTACGTTCATACCATCGGTTTGCCGGTGGCCATTGATACGAATGCTCTTCCGACAACGCCTGTTGTGAATGAGCCCATCGGCCTCACCGGTCTGCCTGGCGTCACAGTACCGGTCCGTGCCTGGAACTCGCCGGGATGCGCAGGGGCCCTCATCGTCAATTGCTTTGCTAACCCTCTGTTGCTCCAGAATGACGTCTATTCGTCCAAGGGTTCCGCTCTTTATGAGGGCGCAATTCTGGAAGTGAAGAAACGTTTCAGCCAGCACTTCTCCGTGCTGGCAAACTACACGCTCAGCAAAGCTTTTGACACCACAACCGATTTCAACAGCGACTTTGGTCCTGTAGATAACACAAACCTCGCGGCCGAACGCTCATTGTCTACCTTTGATCAGCGCCACAAGGTCGTTGTTGCAACCGTCGTGGATACTGGCAACTCCGCTGGACGTATTTTCTCGAACTTCCAGTTCGCGCCTATCTTCCGCTATAACAGCGGTCATCCCTTTGACCTGCTGGCGGGAACTGACGTCAACGGTGATCGCCACAGCACAAACGATCGTCCGGTTGGAGCCGCGCGCAATACCGGTTTGGGTCCTGATTACATGGACTTTGATATGCGCATTTCGCGCCGCTTCAAGATGGGTGACCGGGCCGACCTGCAGCTTCTGGCTGAAGGTTTTAACCTGGCAAACCGCACCAACTACGCCAGTGTGAATAACATTGTGGGACCAACGGTGATCGGGAACACGTTTAACGTTCACGGTACCAACACCGTTTCACCCAGCACGCCTCTTGGTTTTACCTCGGCCTTCCCGATGCGTCAGTTGCAACTTGGTATTCGCATCGGCTTCTAGCTCTTAACCTCAACGACGGAGGCGGCATCGCCTCCGTCGTTTTGTTTTGGTTTTAACTTGGTGGAAGAGCGGCCCTTTAGGGCCGCGTAAAAGTCTCAGGACACCCGGGGTTTTAGCCCCTGCAAGAGAAATCTTTTCAACCGATCAGGGAACCTTTCGCCTAACATTGCTACATGTCCGCCTCTCCTCAAACTCCGCCCCAACCTGGCCCGATCATCGGCGCGCAAGCCCTTGTCGCCGCTTTGGTGCGGCACGGCATCACCGCAGGCTTTGGCATTCCCAGCATTCACAACATTGCGGTGTATGAAGCACTGCGCCAGACACTCCAATTTCACCACTGGGTGGTTCGCCATGAACAGGCAGCAGGTTATGCCGCCGACGGTTTTTATCGCCGTAGCGGCCACATAGCTGCCATCTTCGCTTCCACCGGCCCCGGAAACCTGTTTACTCTGGTGCCGCTGCTGGAAAGTTTGCAGAACAACATTCCCGTTCTGCTCATCGGCACCAACATCGCATCTTCCATGCTGGGCAAAACGGGCGGTGCGCTGCATGAAACGCCTGAACAGCTGGAGATCATCCGGCCTCTCACGCGCTTTGCGCGGCGTGTGACCAGCCCGGATGCTCTGATGGAGACGATCGCCGAAGCTGTAGCCGTCCTGCATGGACCTTTGCCGGGGCCTGCTTTCATTGAAATTCCGCACGATCTTTTTCTCGCCACAGTGAGCGCGGATTTATCAAAGCATGGAGCGCATAATTCCACTTCGCATCAAGCTCCGCCGTCTCAAGAGATAGCAGAGGCTCGTAAGAAAATCGCCGCCAGCCGCACGCCCGCAATTCTGGTTGGAGCCGGAGTTCGCGATGGCCGGGCCGCTATTCGCCAATTTGCTGAACTTCTGCAATGCCCGGTTTTTACCACTACCAGCGGAAAGGGAATGTTTCCCGCCGAGCATCCGCT
>JASLFF010000246.1 GCA_030150795.1 Terriglobales bacterium
GTGGAGTACATACAGCTGCGGGAAAAAGACCTGGAGACTCGGGCGCTGGAAGAGCTGGCGCTGAAGGCAACGGCGGCGCTTAGAAGCTCGCGGACGAAGTTGCTTATCAATGGGCGAGCTGATGTGGCGCTGGCCTGCGGCGCGCACGGTGTGCATCTTCCCGCGAATGATTTATCGGCCAGCGAGGTGCGTGTGATCTTTGCGCGCGCGGGCAGGAGCGAGCCGGTGATTGGGGTTTCTACTCACTCTGCTTCTGAGGTCGCTGGCGCTGAGTCGCATGGCGCAAGCTTTGCCGTGTTTGGGCCGGTGTTTGAAAAAAGTGGATCGGCGAACCATGAAGGGCTAGAGCAACTGCGGCGAATTTGCCATCTTACAGAAGCAGCTCAGCCGCCGATGCCAGTTTGGGCACTGGGCGGCATCACACTTGAAAATGCGCGGCAGTGCATGGCGGCAGGAGCGGCGGGAATCGCGGCAATCCGGTTGTTTCAGCAGAATGATGTGGAGACGATTACAAAAAGGCTGCGTTCTCAGCAGGCCTAAAAGATGTAAAGTTCCACGACATCATTTACAGAACGTTCCGACACATCCTTTACACTTTTGGTTTTCCAGTAATGCCGCTCAGTCCCGATCCACGGCCGTGGATCGGGACTTGAGCGGGTCGATTTCGGCGATCAGTGTACGCCGGTAGTGAACTAAAAATCGTGGTCCCACTGCGGTTACACCCACTAGCTGATCGACCAGTGTCTGCGTGAGATACCAACGTCGGCCATCGATACGGATCGAGCCGCTGCGGTCCACTTCCGCCACCTCTGTCCCTGCGGGATAAATCCATTGTGCCGGACGAAGCTGGTATTCCCTGCCACTCTTCTGCCATAGCTGAGCCGGAGTTTTCATCTTTAAAGCTTCGTGGGGACGGAGATAATTATGCTCATAACGAAACTGATCTAACCAAGCCTGCCGATGTTCCCCGCGCGGGGTTCCACGACGCAGAAGAGCGGCTACCATCGAGCCATGAAACCGTTCCACCTTGCCTTGCGTCTGCGGATGGCGCAAGCCACTCCAGTGCAGCTCAATATCTTGATTCATCAACCACACCGTCAGCTTGGTCCAGCCCCGATACCCTTGCCCGTTGCACCACGGAGTTCCATGATCCATCAGCATTTCTTCCGGAACCCCACATTCGCAGAAAGCCTTTTCCAAGGCCTCCTGCACACCTTTTGCCTGGGTCGAACCGGTCCGCTCCAGCGCCGTCACGTAACGAGAATGATCGTCCAACACCGAAAGCGGCCCCACCGGCTCATGCCACCCTTTGGGCCCCTTAAAATCCATCTGCCACAGTTGATTGGGCGCCTCCCGCTCGAACCGCTTGACTGCCGCCGGGATTCGGTCCTGCTCTCGCACCAGGTTGTGACGCAGAAAAATGCGATGCACGGTACTGGCCGGCAGCTTCACCCCCACCTCCTCCAGTTTCTTCCCGATCTTACGAGCTCCCCAGTCCGGCCACCGGCTCCTCATCTGGATCACCCGCTGTTCTAAAGCCTCTGCCGTTTGTCGCGGACTGTGCTGCGGTCGACGACTGTGTTCTTCCAACCCCGCAATCCCTTGTTCGCGATAACGCTTGATCCACACATATCCCGTCGGTCGCGAGATCTCGAATTCCCGACATAGCTGGGCCAAGGGCTTTTCTCTCCGGCTGACTGCCACCACAAACCGCACCCGCTGCTCACCAATATCTTTCATTCCCCAAGCCATCCTTGCCCTCTTCGGAGAGAGCTGATTTACTCCCGCCCTCGCTCCGTTCGGGCGGGAGTGTAAAGGATGTCTCGGAACATTGTGTAAAGGATGTCATGAAACTGAACACATAAATGCCTGCTCCACCCTCACCGGGATACAGCAACTTTGCAAGCGATTTAGTAGCGACAGGCCTTGATCTGGGCGATACAAAACTCAAATTACTTCGGGTGTCCACTGTCAAAATTGCGGTAACAACCCACAACGATTCAGCGAATCTCATTTTCAGCGAATACTCCTGCGATGAGGTTCGGACCATGTTTCAGAAGTTCTTAGGTTATCCCAAGCTGATTGGTTCCGTAGTCGGCGCTTTCGTCATCGTTGGCTTGATGGCCGGTTGCGCTGGTCTATCACCAATGTCTGGTTCAACGACTGATCCCTCTCCCACGCCTGCAGTAGCCTCGCATGCGGGTTACGTCACCTGGAAAAATGACAATCAGAGGACAGGCCTGCAGCCGAATGAAACGGTCCTGACACCGGCGAATGTGAACTCCACGCAGTTCGGAGAAAAGTTCTCTGTTCCCCTGGATGGATGGACCTTCGCCCAACCGCTCTATGTTGACGGCGTGACCATAGCAGGCGCGAAGCACAATGTGGTTTTTGTGGCCACCGAGCACGCAAGCATCTATGCCTTTGACGCCGATGCTGCCGGCCCGCCGCTGTGGCACAAAAGCTTTCTGGGTCCCGGAATCACTACGGTAGGGACGGCAAGCAATCCTCTGATTCCAGTTCAACCAGAGGTGGGAATCACAGCAACTCCGGTGATTGATGCCGCGAGCGGCACGATTTATGCGCTGGCGCAGACGGTTGAAAAGGGCGTCTTCATGAACAAGCTGCATGCCCTGGACATTACTTCAGGCGCGGAAAGGCCGGGAAGTCCGGCATTGCTGAGCGATCCCGCTTTCGACGCCAGGCAGGAGTTTGAACGCTGCGCATTGTTGCTGGCCAATGGCAATGTTTATGCAGCCTTTGCCTCTTACGGAGACATTGATCCTTACAAGGGCTTTATCTTCGCTTTCAATGCAGGCACCATGGCGCAGGCGGCGGTCTGGAATGTGACGCCTACAGGCAATGAAGGCGGCATTTGGATGGGCGCGGCCGGCCCCGCCGCCGACGCGAATGGAAATATCTTTGTTGCCGTCGGGAACGGTACGTGGGACGGCGTGACCAACTTTGGGCAGAGCGTGGTCAAGCTGGATCCGCTGCTCCACGTGATGGATTACTTTGCTCCGTTCAACGCGAACCAGCTGAACGTTGGCGACCACGATCTGGGTGCAGGAGGCGTGTTGCTGGTGCCTGACCAGTCCGGCGCCTTTCCGCACGAGGCAGTTGTCTGCGGCAAGAATGAGCCAATCTTTGTGCTTAATCGAGACAACCTGGGGAAAAAGGGCGACACGGATGACAACCAGATTATCCAACTCGTCCACAATCAGCTTGGCGGACCTGGACTCGAGGGGGCCGACCACTGCTTTACCACGGCGGCTTTTTTCAACCAAACGCTGTATTTCATCG
>JASLFF010000272.1 GCA_030150795.1 Terriglobales bacterium
TCGATGATGATGAGTACTTTGCGTCCGGCACGCGCCTCCTCAAGAAGCATTCCATTCAGCTTCTGGTGCAGGGAGACTTCGTTGCGCCGGGAAACTGCCAGATCGAGTTCGGAAGCGATATGACGGACCAAATCATGCGGCTTGCATTGGGTTTGAAAAATGAATGCCGTACGCGCAGATTCACGATATTGGCCCAACAAGTGAAAAAGCAGCGAGGTCTTTCCCGTGCCGGGCTCACCCAGCAGAACGCTGAAACCGAGGTTCGATTCAATGGAGGAAATGATTGCCTGCAACGCGGTGTTGTGCATTCGCGTCCAGAAAAGGAAGGCAGGATCGGGGGTGACGCCAAAGGGGGATTCGCGAAATCCGAAGTGCCGGAGGAAGCCTTCTTGTTCAGCCCTCGCCAGCACAAAAGCAGACTCTGGAATCTGGCGTTCCAGTATGGGATTGGTTGCACCTGTCCTCATCACAATCGCAGTCGGTCCCTGGAGACCCTATCTCAGGGTTTCAACCTCTGTAGCGTCGAGCGAAATAGAGACAGAACGGTTCATCCACTCGAAAGAAACAATCAGGACGTCGCTTTTTACTTCCTGGACAATTCCTTCCATTCCAATCAGCGGTCCGGCTGTCACCCGGACGCGCTTCCCCGACTGGAGATATGCGCAAGGTTCAGCTCGGCCCAGAGTCACAGCCTTCCTGAGCGCTTCGATCTGAGAGTCCGGCACGACCGCCGGAAGGCCATGAAAGGAGACCAGCGAGACCATGCCCGGGAGCGACAGGACCCGGACCCGTTCCGTGAGCGCCATCCGCACAAAGACATACGAGGGAAAAAGCGGCAGAAGTACTTTTGCGCTACGTTGCTTCCACTGCCGCTGCACAGCATACAAAGGCAGAAAAAATGTGATGCCGTGCTGTTCGCACTGCTGTGCCAGATATTTTTCGTGACGACCGCAGGTATATGCGACGTACCAATTGTTATGTTCAACTGATTGCTGAGAACACGCACTAGCTTGCACTGACCTTAGCTCCTTACAACGAATTTTGCGGCGCAGGAATCCGGCAATGCGGACTTAGCGCTCTCTGGCAAGGTGCAAGATAGGGTAAAGTTCAGAGCTGATGCCGTTTAGCATAGCTTCGCCACCTCAACTACATTAAGACCATCTTAAGAATCTGCGCCCCAATCGCAGAACTCTCGGTAAACAAATCCTAGCGATCACATCAGATGCGCTGCAAGGAGTAGACTGCTGCACGCCGAATGAGACGAACATCTCAGAGCGAAACTGCCCGAGAACCACGCTGAATGACTCATTTGCCGGCGTCTCCATTATCAAAGCAATTGGGGAAGCGGCGCGTCCCTTGTGCTTATCAGTGCGGGTCGAATCTCACAAGCCGGATATTTGCACGGCGGTGCGCTGATCCTATCCTGAGCGGCTGATGGGCAGACTGGCTCACCCGATCATTGGTGCTGAGCGTTGCAGAGTTGCGTTCGAGGTAGCAGAAAACAAGAGGATTATTAGATTCCATTCTGGCCAAACTATGCATCAGAGTTTGTAAAGGGCACATGAAAATGACCATTGCCTGGAGCAGCATCGCGTATGCGCACGAAACATCTTCGTGAACAAGCGCGTGTTCGCAAGGCTTGCCCGTGGCTTTTCTTTGCGTCCCTGTTTAAGAGTTCAATTGAAAATATTGTACATCGAAGGACTGCCTGGAGCCTGCAGACCTGAATACCTGGAACAGCTTCGATTGTTTTATCCGCCTGCTGGGAAAGCGCACTTTGCTGGAAGCGGGGAAAAAGAATGAGTGACTTAGGATTTGTTGACCTTTAAATGGCAGGAGAGGGGGCCTGGCAAGATCAATGTGAAAAGCGCGGTACGCGTCGGTGCACGTATCTCGATTGCGTATTTTCTCAGGAGTATTTTTATGAGAATTGATGCAGAGATTGGCACATGTGATCGGCTCGACATTGTGCAGCAAGAAATCAGATCAGACGATCAGGCTAGGCGCGGATGCGATCATAAAATTTCGGTCGTAGTCAGTGATGGAAGCTACATGACTTCAGAACTGCTGGCACGGGCCCTGACCCGAATCAAAACGCTCAGTGTCCTGAAGTGCACAGTAAATTTCGATCAGGCGCTTGAGGCGATCGTTACTCTCCGTCCGGATGTGGCCGTCCTGGGTCTCCATTTTGCCAACGGTCCGTATAAAGCGTTGGAACTGTTGCGCCGCCTTCGGGATGTGTCAGCTAAAACTCGTTGCGTGCTGTTGACGGACGAGACGGAGCGAGATGGCGTTATTGAAGCTTTTCGGGCCGGCGCGCGCGGCATCTTCAGACGGTCTACACCCACGCATCTCCTGGCCAGGTGCATTATCGCAGTGCATCGGGGCCAGATCTGGGCGAACAGTGCGGATGTGTGGCAGGTGGTCAAAGCGCTGCAAACGGCCATGCCTTTCAAAGGCGTGAATTCGCGGGGCGAGGCGTTACTCACAAAAAGGGAGCAGGAATTAGTGCCGCTGGTGGCCAACGGCCTTACGAATCGGGAAATATCAATCGAACTGGGCGTGAGCGAGCATACGATCAAGAACCATCTATTTCGAATGTACGAAAAGCTTGGTATATCGAGCAGGGTGGAGTTGATACTGTATGCAGTCTCTGAACGAGAAAAGCACACCACGTAGAAATATTAAGATCACTGTGAATTCTGGAGACTGCATGGCAGAGGATGCAGTTACCTGACAACCCGTATCTCCGGCCAAAATTCCCGATAACAGGGGAAAATAGAGGGAATTTTGGTTGCGTAACAGGTTTTTTCTTCTCTATATTCTCAGCAGCCTGATCCCATTGCGGATGAGTATCTAGCAAAAAAGCTCAGCGGGTCATTGTGTTGGACCTCGTCCAGGGCCCGAAGCGGACGCCGTGGTAAAACCACGGCTTTGGCGACTCCACAGGCCTGCGAACCGGCTGCTGTGTAGACTAGCACGCTGCAGCATGGTCTAATTGCCGGATTCGCCGCAAGGGATGGTCTGATGCTGCGATTGGCCCTCAGTCTCAGCCAAATAGCCCTTCATGGCTTGGAGAATGGACCATGTGTAATAACGGAGACAGAAAGATTACAAACAGGAAGCTGCAGCAGATTCTTAACCGCTTGCACTCCGGGGTTCCAAGATTCTCGCCGCGATTCATTCTGGGATTTGCATTTCTCTGGCTGATGGTCTCAGCTTCTGCTGAGGGACAAACAAGTCAACCCTCAGTTAACTTTGGCAGTGTCCCCAGCGGAACGGCAAGCAAAGAAGTTCTGCATCTCACGCTGCGCGACGCCATCACCATGGCGGTCCGCTACAATCTTGGCCAGATTGAAAGTGGAGAAAATGCCCGCATCGCTCGCGGACAACGGCTCCGGGCAATGAGCCCGCTCCTGCCGCAGGTAAGCGCAGGGGCTGCGGAGAACGTCTCGCAATTCAGTGCGGCCACCCTGGGCATCAAGATTCCTCAAGTCCCTGCCGTCATAGGGCCCTTCAGTTATTCGACTGCCCAGGCCAACGCCAGTCAGAGCCTCTTCAACTTCGAATCCATACAGCGTTTCCGTGCTGCGCGCAACAATGAGCAGGCTGCTCAACTCAGTTACAGTGACACACTGGATGTGATTACGCTGATCGTGGGAAGCGCCTACCTGGAGGTAATTCAGGCGAATTCACGCATCCAGGCGGAAGAAGCCCAGGTAAAAAACGCGCAGGCGCTCTATGATCAGGCTGCGGACCAGCTTCAGTCGGGCACCAGTACTAAAATTGATGTAACACGCAGCGGTGTGCAACTGCACACGGAGCAGTATAACTTGAGCATCACGCAGAACAACTTTGCAATTGCGAAGCTGAATCTCTCGCGTGCCATTGGCCTGCCACTCGGTCAGGCTTTCGATCTTGCCGATCAAGTCCCTTATGCGGACATTCATCCCCAGACAGTCGAAGATGCGCTGAACACCGCCTACAAGACTCGCAGCGATTTCCGGGCCGCTCTCAGTTCTGTAAAATCAGCCCAGCAGCAGCTCTCTGCAACACGCGGAGAGCGCTACCCTGTGCTGGCGGCCAACGGAGACTATGGTGTTCAGGGGCCCAATCCTGGCAGACTCCACGGCGCCTTCACGTTTCAAGCGGGAGTGAGCGTTCCAATTTTTACCAGCGGACGCATCAAGGGCGACATAACCGAAGCTGAAGCAGTGCTTCACCAACGCAAGGCGGAAGCCGAGAACCTGCGAGGTCAGATCGACTATGACATTCGCACCGCATTTCTGAATCTGCAGGCAGCCCAGCAGCAGATAACCGTCGCAAAAGAGAATGTGGATCTGGCGAATGAGAATCTCTCTCGCTCGCAGGAACGTTTCGCCGCCGGTGTCACAGACAGTGTGGAAGTCGTGCAGGCCCAGCAGGCGCTCGCGAGCGCGAATGATCAATACATTTCCAGCCTCTACAACCATAATTTGTCAAAACTACAGCTTGCCCGCGCATTGGGCTTAGCGCGAACCAATTACAACCAGTTCCTGGTGGTCCAGTAATAAAGGAGTATTGCGATGGCTACTCAACCTCATCCTGACGTAGACAAGCCCGAAGCTGTACCTTCTGTTGCGGACGATAAAAGCGGCGTATCAAGGCGCGACATTGTTAAGCGTTCACGTTTCAAGTTCCGCCGTATTTATCTCATACCGATCGCATTGCTGCTGATACTGGGATCTGTTTTCTTGTGGCTTTATTTTTCAAGCTACGAATCCACGGATGATGGGCAAGTGGATGTGCACCTTTATCCTGTAAGCCCGCGCATCTCTGGCTACGTCATTAAAGTCAACGTCAATGACAATCAGTACGTGCAGCAAGGGACTGTGCTGGTCGAGATCGATCCGAAAGATTATGAGATTGCCATTGCCAAAGCACGCGCGGACCTCGCAAATGCGGAGGCCACCGCCAAGTCTCTTAATATCAGTGTGCCCATAGCATCGATCAATACCTCAAGCCAACTGAAATCGGCAGCTTCCGATGTGAGCAATACCACCGCAGGCATCATTACTTCTGAGAAGCAGCTCGCTGCTGCGCATGCCCAGGTGGAGCAGGCGGAGGCCAACGACGTAAAAGCGCAGGACGACTTGAAACGGTACAAAAGGTTGGTAGAAAAGCAAAACGTTTCTGAGCAGACTTATGATCAGGCGTTGGCTGCGGCCAAGGCCAGCACCGCCAGCGTGGCTGCTGCCAGGGCAAATGAAGCGGCGGCGGAACAGGCAGTCCAGCAGGCGAAAGACCGGCTCGCTCAGGCTGAAGCAAACCATCGCTCTGCGGAAACCGGCCCCCAGCAAGTGGCTTCAACCAACGCCCGTGCTCTAGCTGCCGTGGCAGATGTCCAGCAGAAGCGCGCCGCGCTGGAACAGGCGGAACTTAATCTGCAGTACACAAAAATTGTCGCGCCGGTCAGCGGTCAGGTGAACAAGTCCGTCGTGGTTGGGTTGAACGTGCAACCTGGCCAGCAGTTATTGACCCTTGTTCCGCTGGACGAGGTCTGGATCACTGCTAATTTCAAGGAAACGCAGCTCCGGCATATGAAAGTTGGACAAAAAGCAACAATCGACGTGGACTCAACAGGCGCCACCCTGCACGGACATGTGGACAGCATTGCAGGCGCAACCGGTCCTACATTCAGTTTGCTTCCACCAGAGAATGCCACCGGAAACTACGTGAAAATTGTCCAGCGTATTCCGGTAAAGATTGTTCTTGAGCCTGGCGAAAACCGCGATCATCGTCTGCGTCCAGGAATGAATGTTGTGCCCAAAGTGGAATTGCGATGAGCACGGCTACTCTCACACTCGATCAGGATGTCTGGAAGCCAAAGTTCAACCCTTGGCTCATCGCGGTTGTTGTCGCCCTGGGCGCGTTCATGGAGGTGCTTGATACCAGCATCGCCAACGTTGCATTGCCGTATATGGCAGGAAGTTTGGCGGCCAGCAATGATCAAAGCACCTGGGTCCTGACTTCTTACCTGGTCTCTAACGCCATCGTCCTTCCCATCAGCGGCTGGATTGCGGTGAGATTTGGCCGTAAGCGGTTTTTCATGAGCTGCCTTGCCGTCTTTACGGTGAGCTCGTTTCTCTGCGGTGTGGCTCCCAACCTTGGTTTTCTTCTTCTCTTCCGGGTTCTGCAGGGGGCCGGCGGAGGAGGTCTGCAGCCCATGGCGCAAGCCATTTTGGCCGATACTTTTCCCCCACATCAAAGAGGCTTGGCATTTGCTCTTTACGGAATCACTGCGGTCATGGCCCCCACGATCGGACCTACTCTGGGAGGATGGATCACATTCAACTATTCCTGGCGCTGGATCTTCTATATCAATGTTCCCGTTGGAATCATTACCTGGATTCTGGTTCGGCGTTTCGTTGAAGATCCTCCATATTTAAAGCGGCTCAAAGCAGCCGGCGTCAAGTTGGACTATATCGGCATTGCTCTCCTGGCGATTGGGGTCGGTGCGCTGCAAATTCTGTTGGACAAAGGCCAGGAAGATGATTGGTTCGGCTCGAACTTCATCACCACCTTGGTCATTGTCTCAAGCGTCTGCCTGATCTCGCTGGTAATCTGGGAATGGTTTCAAAAAGCGCCCATTGTGGATGTCCGCTTGTTCAAGGCTTTCAATTTTGCAAGCGCGAACGTGATGATGTTCATGCTGGGAGTTTTGCTGTTCAGCAGCCTGGTGTTGATGCCGCAGTTTTTGCAGACGCTCCTTGGGTACACTTCAGAACTGGCCGGTCTGGCCCTTTCCGCGGGAGGGCTCGTCTTGCTCTTCGAAATGCCGCTCATAGGACAGCTTTCAAGGAAGATTCATGCGCGCCGGCTGATCGCCTTTGGCTGGCTGGCATTGTCTATTGCCATGTATTATTCCACTCGGCGAATCGACCTGCAGTTGAGTTTCACTGCGGCCACGTGGCTGCGTATTGCTCAGGTAATCGGGCTGGGGTTTTTGTTCGTCCCTATCAATCTGGCTGCCTATGTGGGAATTTCGCCGGAAAAGAATAATGCGGTTGCCGGCATCGTAAACTTTATGCGGAACATGGGCAGCAGCGTGGGAACTTCACTGGTGACCACGGTGATTGCGCGCCGGTCTCAATTCCATCAGCTAAGACTGGTGGAGGCAGCCAGGATTGACAATCCAAATTTTGTCAATACGGCGCAAGGTTTGACGCAGCACTTCGCGAATGCCGGCCTGAGCAGACACGAGGCGTCGGCTACCGCCTATGCCAGTATTTATCGATCCATTCAGGCGCAGGCGGCAAGTCTGGCCTACATCGATATGTTTAAGGTTCTTGCTGTGTGTGCGGCAGTCATGTTCTGCGTGTCATTCTTTCTTAAGAAAAACGATCTCGGCGGCGGCGCTACGATCGCGGAATGATGACCCGCGTGTCTCTCAAATCTGGGGTTTTAGAAAAAGGTAGATCAGTATGATCAAAATTATCACCATCGAACGGGAATACGGATGCGGTGGAGGCGAAATCGCCCAACTGGTGGCCAAGCGCCTTGGCTGGAAGCTATGGGACCAGGCGTTGACAGAGGAAATTGCGAGGCTGGCCAAGTGTCCCACGACCATAGTTGAAGAACGTGAGGAGCGGCCCGATCCTCTCTACTACCGGCTCTTTAAATCCTTTCTCCGTGGAAGCTATGAAGGCAGCCTCAATGCGCCCAAACTTAACCTTGTAGATAGTGAGACGATTCTGGCCACGACCCGGCGGGTGGTGGAGAGCGCTGCCACGCATGGAAAAGGCGTCATCGTGGGTCGAGGGTCGCAACAGTTTCTCAAGGACCGGCCGGAGACATTGCGCGTCTTTCTGTATGCGCCAAGAGACAACAAAATCCGCCGGTTAGTTGCCCGTGGCAAAACTGAGAAAGAAGCGGAGGAGTTGATCGATACGGTCGACAACGAGCGCGCCGATTTCATCAAGAAATACTTCAAGGTGGAATGGCCTGATCGCGCAATCTATCACGCCATGATCAATACCAGCTGCGGAGATGAGGCTACAATGCGCATGATTCTGAACTTTATGGACGCCTACGCTCCGTGCGCGATCGCATAAGATACCATTGCCCATTTCGGCTTCACTAAATCGAGAAAACGCCCCAATCGGGCATTTTGCCGGAAAATCAGAGAACAATTCTCTGCTCGGCAGACTGTATGGCGAGGGGAGAGGGATTCGCCCCCCGATACCCTTTCAGGTATAACGGTTTTCAAGTTGAGGCGGTTTCGCGGCGTCTGAACCGCGAGCCGAAACCCCAAGCGAAGTCGAGGGAACTGTCAAAACACAGATGGCGGAGGATAGGCGACGATTTCCGAACCTTTTGCCGCATTAAACCCTTTATAGCCAATAGACCGTCTTCGACCCGCGGAAGCATGTAAACCGCGGGAATTTCGGGCACCCGGCCCCAACTTTAGAAACGTTTTTGTCGGTCGCTTCACTAGTAAATATGAGGGTGTCCCACCACGAATCGAGAGGAAAGATAAATATATCGGTATCCGTTTGGAAACTATTGACTTTCATGTCCCCAAAGATGATGTTTCGCATTCAAGATTCCACACGCAACAGATGCGAGATTTCACAATGCACCGCTAGATCGAGACTCGGTTCAGATCGAAACCTAACCGAACCACGAGAGGAGAACTGATGGATTCTAGAAATGAAGAACTCTGCAAATGGCGCAGCCGCGATGAGAAGATGACTCGCTCGGTAGACACACTAAAGGAGTTGTACACGGTTGCTGTCGGTGTAGCGTTAGTGATGGGTGTAGAGAGATTAGCAACCGAAAGTGTTGGCTCTTCTGTGTTCACCTCCGAACGTTTTTTGTTGTTTCTAGTACTTTTCGTGACGCTAATCCCGTTTTATCACGGGGCTTTTAGGCACATGGATGAAGTTTATATATTTGCGGAGCCGCCAGATAAGAGACCGGGCGCGGGAGTCTTGTTGGCAGATTACCTGTTGCTTATGTGCGAAGCAGGGCTCCTCGTCTGGCTTGCGATTAGGATCTCAGATCCCGTTACGTTCAGGAATGGCTTTTTGCTTTTGCTCAGCGTTGACGTTACATGGGCTATCGTGACGTGGAGATTTACATCCGAGAAAAAAGGGGCCCTTAAGTGGGGCCTATTGAATCTTGGAGTAATTGGCCTACTTGGGCTGAGCTTCCTCTGTCCCAGTCCGATCAGCGCGAGATACTTGCTGCTGATCGCAGTTTTCCGAAGTGTGCTCGACTATTGGCTGAGCCACAAACTTTATTTTCCGCCCGCCTAGACTGAATCGATTTAGTTTCGGATTGGTTTTGGTGCTGACCGCACTCTTCCGATAGTCCGGAGCTTTAGCTACGCGCAACCAAAATCAGCCCATAGAAACCGCGCAGAGCCCAGACAATGTTGAGTGCTGCCGGTATCCATGCTCCATGGTAACCGGAATTGAAAACTATTAAGGTGGCGCCGACGAAATTCATGAAATGGCTCTCCCGTGCATTGCTGGGCATTTGGTTCGATGACACAAGCCAATAGGATGTTAAGAGGAGTACCGCTCCGAACACGCCGAAAATCTCCACCACCAGGTTCATCTCTTTTCGCCTTTGAGACATGGTCAAGCAAAAAGCTTCCCCCAGTCAAGCGGGTACGGTTTACTCTATTTTCCATGTTCAATTCAGCAAACGCGGCGTTTAGGCAAAGGCTCTCGGATCACTTTGCTCCAGCTTCTCCCCCTGGCCCAGAGACCTGCGCAGCACTACGCGCAGCTTCATTTTCAGGCCTATTTCAGACCTATGAAGAATCAAAGCTTTTGAAAGCGCAAAAGAAAACGATCTGTCTGACAGAAAGAGAGGGATTCGAACCCCGATATCCTTTCAGGTATAACGGTTCTCAAGTTGAGGCGGTTTCGCGGCGTCTGAGCCGCGAGCCGAAATCCCGAGCGAAGTCGAGGGAACTGTTAGAAACAGATGGCGGAGGGAGAGGGATTCGAACCCCCGATACCCTTTCAGGTATAACGGTTTTCAAGACCGTCTGTTTCAACCGCTCACACATCCCTCCGCGTGATTGGTATCAACAGTTTACCAGCTGTTGAAAATTACCGCTGAATAACCGGCAAGCTCTTTACTCTTAAGTTTTCTTCAGAGTTATCCACGGATAACGAGAGCCGCCGCTCAAATCAGTCAGATATTCAGCATCAAAGTAGATAGCCAAATGTCAACCGTGCTCGCATCTTCGGAAAAATCCACGGCGACGACGCGAGCACCTGCTCAAAGATTTCGCTGGATCCTGTTGGCGGTTTCAATTTGCGCTGTCATATTTCTGGGAATAATGGCAGCAAAATGGCCCTTTACCAGGGAAGCCATGACCAAACGGCTGGAGCGGGCATCGTCCGCCCAGGTTGAAATGCGGGGATTTCACAGCACATATTTTCCGTTTCCCGGATGTGTGGCTGATGACGTGGTGTTCCGGCAGAAAACTTCCGCGCCCGGACAAAAGCCTGCCGATCCAATCATTACGATTCACAAGCTGACCATTGAAAGCACATTTGCCGGGCTACTAAGCAAGCCGGGAAGGATCAGGAGAATCATCGCCGATGGCCTGCGCATTCAGGTTCCCCAAGGCGGCTCCAACCTGCATAGTGAAGGCCCAAACAGCGATCAGACTGTTATTGAAGAGTTTCAAGCGGACAACGCTTTGCTGGAATTGGCAACCGGCCACACCAGCGAGAACAAACTCATTTTCCAGATCCATCATGCGCTCTTCCATGACATCGGGAACCAAGGCGCAGTGCCTTTTCAAGTATCACTTCGTCTCCCCGTTCCACCGGGCGAGGTGGAATCCAGCGGCTCCATTGGCCCATGGAAAGATGATAAAGGGACAGTACGGAGCACGGCAATTTCCGGCAAATACTTGTTAACCCGCGCTGACCTAGGTGTTTTCAAGAGCATCGGCGGGATGGTTTCTGCACGCGGTGAATTTTCCGGCAATCTGGAAAAGCTGAACCTGGCAGGCAGCACGGACACTCCGGACTTTGAAGTGAAAGAAAGCGGCCACAAGTTTCACCTGAGCACACAATTTCGTGGTCTTCTGGACATGGAAAATGGCGACCTTATTTTGCCATCGCTCGCGGCACGGCTGGGCAACACCAATTTGATTGCCTATGGCAGCGTTTCCGGCAAACCGAAGACTGTGACGCTTGACGTAACGCATGGCCAGGGCGAAATTCAGGACCTGATTCTTCTCTTCTCTGACGCTAAAGCTTCACCTATGCTTGGCCCGGTCGTGTTCCAAACCCAGATCGTGCTTCCACCGGAACAGCGGCCGTTTAAAGAACGGGTGCGACTCACCGGGAATTTCAATATCAGCCGTGCACGCTTCACGTCAATCAATACCCAGAAGGATGTTGACCAGCTCAGTGAACGCGCTGAAGGGAAAAAAGACAAGGAAAAGGACTACGACCAGGACGACGATGAAAACGGTTTTGAGCGCGTGATGACTGACCTGAGAGGAGACGTGGTAATGAAGGACGGCGTGGCTACGTTCTCGCCTGTCTCATTCACGGTGCCGGGCGCTGACGCTGACATGAAAGGCACGTATAGTTTGCTAAGCAAACGCGTAGACCTGCGTGGCAAAATGCGCATGCTTGCAACGGTCTCACAAGCTTCCACAGGAGCGAAATCGATCTTTCTGAAAGTGCTTGATCCGTTCTATAAGAAAAAGAAAAAAGGCGCGGGCGCAGAAGTGCCGATCAGAATGACCGGCACTTATGGCCACACGCACTTTACCGCGGGATTGAAATAGCGCCTGCGTTTTAGCGTGGCGTCAGGTCCTGCGTCATGTCAACGTTCACCACGTCAATAAACCTCGGGGTCCCCGGAGGCATCTTGCTGGGATCGGTGAAGTCGAGATCGAACGAATAATTACGGCCCGGCGGGTTATAGACCATGTTGCAGCATTTAAACGCGCCCACGCCGTATTGCGCAAAATAGAGGCTTACCAGTGAGCCTTCATAGTTCGAAGTCTGTCCGCCCCATTCTTCCAGGTAACGCAGGAAGTTATGGACGCCGCCATCGGTGCCAAAGTCATTGCCAGCCGTGGCAGGATGAGGGAAAGGAATGCTCTTTCCGGAGGCGATTGCCACTCGATACGAGGTTGTGCAAGCCTGTCTGCCTGCTCCATTGCCGGCCGCACTAGCCAAGGACGCGGTGGCCGGACAGGTTGCGGTGCCTGCCGCGGAGCGCGGATTGAACATGCTCTGCTCGTTGTTCCAGTTCTTGGAAAGCAGAGTAACTGTATCCGCGATGACGGCCGCCGATGCGTGCGGGTTGCCAAATCCCGCGGCATCATTCGCGTTGTAATTGCCTAGAATATAAGCAGGTTCTTCACTGGCCACGGTGAACCCGCCGGTGCCTGCCGGGAAGTTGATAGGTAGATTACCCAGCGTTCCGTTTTCAACTACGATTGCATGGCGCGCGCCGCTGACATGGTTCATGCGGCCGGCATTTGAGCAATCCAGTGACAGAGTGGGATCGCCATTTGCGATTGCGAATGCATTGCCAAGATTACCGGCGCCATAGGTCTGCAACTTGCCATCGCCATTTACGTCTTCACCGGTATCAAGACTGCTATTTGAGGCTCCCGTGCTGCTGCTGGGATTGACAAAGTCTTCATAGCCAAAGTCGCCGTGCTTCACTTTGATGGTGGCAGCGGGATCAGGATCAGCCAGCATACCGCGATGATCGGCGTAATACAGGATATAGCCATTCTGGCTGGCAGATTCCACAAGAGCACCGCTTGTGCCGATAGTGCCGACGAGCCATTTTCTGAGATTACCTACATCTATTTCGGTAGCGGTCATGATGCCGCCCACAGAGCATGTGGTCCCTGTGAGCGGGTTCTCGCGGCGCTCGCCTTCACGCGTGTCATAGAAATTCAACGGCTGCCACCAATACTTGGTGGACCCGGTTGTCAGCAGGGTCCCGCGCGTAGCGGTTTCTCTCAGCTGCTGCAGAACCATGATGGCATTCGGGTTCTCAGTGTTCGCACGCCCATGCTCGGAATCAGGCGTCTGCAGGCCTCGCGAAAAGCCGAGATCGAGCCATTCCTTGGTTACATTCTGATAAGTGTTATCAGTCTTGCGAAATTCCACGCGTACCCATCCGCCCAGAATGGACCAGTCTCCAGTAGCAATCCCGGCGGGACGTTTCCAGCGGTTATCGATCGTGTCATTCGCTGCGCCAATGCAGCCTGCCGCAAAACATGTGTTGGGCGTATCCAGAGAAATATCCCCTGTCTGTGCTCCGCCCGGCAGGTCTGCTTGCGTGTCAGCGAACAGCACTCTGATTTGGGCCTGCGTATACAACCGAGAGGAACCCAGGTTACCGGTAGGATCTTCAGCCGGCAACGGTTCGCGGATGATTTCAATGGGCGCGCCATCTGCCACAAACGGCAGCGTCAATTGTGTGGCGTGGTGGACCAGATTGCCGAAGTAAGTGCTTTGTGAAAAGGTGTCCCAGCCGGGAGTAGGTGAGCTGCCTTTGCCGCCAATCAGGCTGCCTTCAGTCAATGCAAGTGAACGGCAGGAACTTGTGGGAGTACTGCAACCGTTAGGCGCGGTCGGTACGTTTACCGTTCCAGTATATGGGTTGCTACTCGTCGGCAGGCCGTTCACCAGCGTTTGGCGAATGACTTCTCCATGGGCGGTAAGCTTGTCATGGAAAGTAAGCGTGGCGCCCGTTCCTTCGGCCAGATAAAGATCGCCATTGGTGTGGACACGTCCGCCAAAGTCGAAATCCGGACCCGCAAAATAACTCAGGTCACTATCTGAGAATACGCCAAACTGAAAAACAGGAATCTGCGCCACTTCAACGTCGCGAGTCATGTGCGCCTGCGCGCCGCTTACCCGGGTTGCCGTCACATCCAGGTTGATCGGAATTATCTGCGCGGAAAGACCGGCGAAATCGCCTGAGCTGATGGTCTGTACGCGGCTTGCGGGGCTGCCATCCGGGTTCGCCGTCACGTTAAATACGTAGTTATAACCCACGCCGGGCAAGCCGGGCTTATCATTGCCCAGAGCAGTGATTGTGGCCGCTGACGGGGACTTGGTTTTTTCATACAGAGCGCCCAGGTCCGCAGTCATTTTTTCCATGCCGGCTTCAGCGTCATAGTAGGCAAGATTGCCTTCCTGGTCAGACCCGCCGATGCGCTTTTCAGTGCGCACTGTGTAAGACAGCGTTACCGCCATGGCCGAAAGCAGGACGAGGAAAAGCAGTACCCCGATCAAAGCAAAACCTTTTTCACGAGTTTTTCCAGACATCACCATACTTGCTCCTGACTGGGACAAACTTACTTATAGCGGTCGCGGAAACTCAGGTTCCGCGGACTTACGGCTGCGGCAAGCGTGAGATGGCTTAACGCTTTTCCCGGCCCGGCAGGCCGCAATGAACGCACATTCATCACCAGGTTTACTTTACGAATAAGACCCGGAGTGCCATTCGCGCTCTTGGTATTTGTGACCAAAGTGCTTGAAGCACTGGATGCCGTATCGTCATAAACGTCATACGAGACTTGCAGGTTCTCCACTCCGTCCATCACTGGGACCGGCTGCTGGCCGTTTACCTGACGCATCAACTGCCAGTTGTCGTCGTTATTGTTAAAGGTGCCATCCGGGCCTGCGCTTTGCTGCAGGTAATAACTGATAACAAGAATTCTGGCCACCGTAGTAGGCGGATACTTGTTCCCGGGACCGGGGTCCTGTAGTGCGGCAATATTTCCATTGGCCGCGCTGGGCTGATTGATATTGAGTGGATCAGAGTTGGCAAACAACAAGGTATTGCTGGCTGTGAGCACATTCGTGACCATGCCAATGGCGCTGCCATGCACGTTGCTCAGAATAATCAAGTCGCCGATATTGATTCCCGCCACACTGGGAACACCAACCTGAGAGCCCGAGGGCGTGATGCTGGTAGCCGTACCCAGATTCACGGTGCGGTCAATGTAAGCCATCGTGAGAGCGTCAGGCGCTCCTTGCTTCACGTTTCCGTCATTTGGATCAGGAAGCACGGGATACATGTGGTTTCCGGGAAAATTGTGGTTCTTGAGGAAACACACTCCGCCTGAGCAAGCAAAGAGTGAAGCTGTAGCTCCCGTTCCCGTGGGAAGCTGAACGCCGCCAACGGGCATTCCCGTTCCGGACAAGCTCAGGTCTTTCAGAATGCTGTTGATCGCCGCGCGGCCATCCTGCTGCATTTCCGTGCGTACCGTGATCAGGTCTGTAATCTGGAGCGCCTTGGTAACCAGCGTTGCCCCGGCCGTAAGCACAATGCTGCCAATCAGCATTGCTACTAGCGCTTCCATTAACGACAAGCCGTGTTGGCCTTTTCTCAGTTTGTCCATAGGCTTAGTTCCTAGCGGTACTTGGAGATATATGCGCTGACCTGATATTGCCGGCCGCCAAACTGCGGCACCGTGTATCTGACGGTTACAGTAATTAGCCGCAAATTGTTATTGATTGTGGTTGTTCCCGTGAGAAAAACCGGCGATATCGTGATCTGGCGCTGAAAGTTGGTCAACGTCTGGCGGACATCATCCGCTGTTCCAAGGATGCCCTCCTGTCCAGGGAGCACAATCGCATCCAGTAGAGAGTTGCTGCTGGTGGCGTCATCGTCAGTATTCGCAATGCCATCAGCTCCGGGTGGATCGTAGATCAGCGAAAAACCATCCAGAAAGATGCCGCCATTGGCCTTGTTATTGATCTGGTCAAAGGTAATCTGCGAGGAATCTCGCGCGCTGAAAACGCTCTCGAGTCCCTCCTTGGCTTTGGCCCGCGCAATTAGGTCTTCCTGCGACATTTGGAGATTGCTCAGCGAATACGCGAACAGAGAAAGTACGCTCAAAAGCCCGGTGGCTAGCACAATGGAGGCAACCATGGCTTCCACTAAAGTAAAGCCGCGCTGTTTACGGGCCTTGCGTTTTACTCCCATACAACACCTCCGCCGGACTTGGTTCCCAATCGCCAGCCGCGAATACGTCCGGTTGTGCCCAGCAGCGTAATGGCGCGCGCGCCGTTCAACTCATTGGGCCGGGCCACGTAAATCACTCCATCATTGACGCGCCCGGCCGCGTCTAAAGCAGAGCCATCAGGCTGGAAGAAAATTGTTGTTCCACTGCCACCTGCCACCCGGTCAAAATCAATGGGCGTATTTCCGTTGCCAAGATTGTCCGGCGTAGCTGCGGGTGGCTTAGGCATTCCTGCCACGATGGTGTATTGCACATCAGCCGGCAGAGTTATGGTTTCAGTCTGGACCGGCGTGCCGTCCGCGAAAGCCTGCGTTACAGAGATGGTGCCGGGAGCAGCGAAATCAACGCGGCAAACAGTCCGTTTGTCGATAGCTACCTGCCGGGCGAAGCGCATTTGATTCAAGGTGTTCTGATAAGCCGTTTCCACGTGCGCACCGCGTAACGCGCCGGAGATGTTCATAATGGCGATGCCGCCACCGACCATAAGAACTCCCACCGTCACAACAAGCTCGGCAATGCTGAAGCCGGATTGAGACTTTCTGGACACCAGATTCTCTCCTTGAGATTCGCCAATCGAAGCCCGATTTCTATAATCTGTTCATTAGAAAGCTCTTAAAAGCTCTAGGGAGGTATCCTGAAGTTACTTTGACCTCAAAGGAACGTCAATTGTCGCAAGGACTATGCAGATGCAAGCCAGGGCCCATGTACCTTAGTGTGGATTTAAGGTGTTCATTGGCATCCGAGGCAAGAGAGAATCCAGCAAGAAGTATTTATTTTGTTTAACTTACATCTCTTTATACGCTCTAGTCTGGCCCGGCGAGCTCGTTCTTGCGGATTTCAGCTATGTGGCGGTGGCAAGTGCCTTTGCCGCAACACAACGCGCCAAAGACAGGACCGTTACATCATTGCCTGCAGACTTTGTGCCCAGAAATTGCCGGACCCGGCCAAGAATGCCGGCGTTGATTTCTTCTGCCGCCAGCGTTGGAGTTGCGAGTAGGATTTCTTTCACCTGCGCCAGCCCGAACTCCTTTCCCTTGCAGCTTGCTTCCACCAGCCCGCGCCAGCACTCACATAGCAAAC
>JASLFF010000279.1 GCA_030150795.1 Terriglobales bacterium
GCCACCAGCTTGGCGCCATGTTTCGCCAGCTCCGGACCGAGATTGCTGCGCTCAAATCCGGTGAGCCAGAGTTCGTCGGGCATTACGGCAGAGTCCGCACGGCCGATCATCTCAAATTCCAGGTTGGCAACAATGTTTTTCAGCGGCACGGGCGGATGCTGCAGAAAATATTCATTGCCCTGGCCGCCGGTTTCTTCACTTCCAAAAAAGACGAAAAGCACGGTGCGTTTGGGCGCTTTTTCATGGGCCAGATCTCGCGCAAGTTGGAGCACCGCTACACAGCCGGAAGCGTCATCGTCCGCGCCGTTATAGATGTCGTCACCATTGACCGGCTTTCCGATGCCCAGGTGGTCCATGTGGGCGGTTAGAAGAATGACCTGATCTTTTATCTTTTCATCGCGGCCTTCTAGCCTGCCGATCACGTTGCGGGTATTCCATTGCTTTTTGCCTTCGCGATAGAAATTGAATTCGCCGGAGACGTTCTGAATGTAGCCGGCTTCGTCGCCGGCCGGCGCAATGCCGATTTCGCGCAACTGCGAAGCGAGATATGTGGCAGCGAGCAGCTCGTCATGTGAGCCGCTGGTGCGTCCCTGCATGGCGTCACTGGCAAGAAATTCCATCTCCCCGCGGATCTGGGCCTGGTCAGGGTTGGAATGCTGGTCTGAAGCTACGGCCAGAAAACAAGAAAGACCGATGAATAAAAGCAGTTTTATGCGGGTTGCCATTCTCCCCCCTCGAATGAGCAGTATAGCGTGGAGGAAGGCAAGGCCTGACTAAGTCTGCCTTTTCACGTGCGCAGGGTTTGCGGCGGGGGCCCGACGCGGGATTTCGGCTGCAACCTGGCGCAGCCAGTTCAGTTCAACACGAAATTGGTCGATAACGAGCTTGATCATCCAGACAGCTTCATGAAAACCATGGCCGACTTCCGCTTCCACGGCGCGCAATGTTTCCAATTCCCGCGCAAGCTCGGCTTCAAGGAAGTTTTCTCGACGTTGGACCTGTTTGAGGAGAATCGCTGGTGAAGCCTGCCAGGAAAGGGCCATCCAGGTGAGAAACGGCGGGCGATCGCGCTGGTTGGTCCAGTCTTCGCGCTCAAGGGCGGTGGCCAGAGCTGCTCTGCCTTTTGCTGTTGTGGAGAAAATTCGGCGGTCTGGGCCGAGAGCGGGTTCGCGGTCGCCGGTTTCAGAGATCAGCCCAAGGCGCGCCAGCTTTTCCAGCGAGTAATAAACCTGCGGACGGGAAACGCCGGCCCAGTCCTGTACCTGCCGACGCTCTAGTTCCGCGTTGGCTTGGTACCCGTGCATCGGTTGTTCCGCCAGCAAGCTGAGCAGCACAAGATCCGGCACGGTTAGCCCAGTCTTTTTAGCCGCGCGATTCTTATGTGGAGTCCTCTTAGCTGCGGGCATATCCAGCCTTGCGTTGGCGGCTCCAGTACCACCACTGGCATTGGTCGGCAGGAAGCAGCGGATTGCGGGCCTGGCCTACGGCAGCAGAGAAAACGTCCTGGCAGCAGATATCAATCTGCTGGCCGGTCACTCGACAGAGTTGTTGATAGAGCTTAGCCGGATTGCGCTGCGCAAGCTGCTTCACGGTGCGAATTCCGAGTAGCTCAAAATCGCGGAGCTGGCTGGCCCGACCGAAATTAGATCCTCTAAACAGCGTTGCTGAACTGGCACATGGATCTCCTGTTGACAATCGCATAAATCGCGTTGTATCGTAAACTAGTATTAATTAGACTAGTATCAAATTGCAAGAACAATTTTGATTCTCTTTTGGAGGGAGAAATGAAATCTGCGGAAGTAAAGAAAATTACATCCATTCTGTTTGCTGAAGAACTCGAACCCTGTATTCAATTCTGGACGGAGAAAATGGGCTTTCAGAAAACTGTTGAGGTCCCAGAGGGCGAAAAGATCGGCTTTGCTATCGTGGAGAAAAACGGTGTGGAGTTGATGTACCAGAGCTTTGCCAGCGTTGAGAAAGAGAATGCCGCGACCGGGGCTGCCGTGCGCAAGGGACCGAGTTTTCTGTATATCGAAGTGGCTGACCTCAATGCAGCGTTGGCAGCGACCAAAGGAGCGGAACTTGTGATGCCGGTGCGAACGACCTTTTACCAATCGAAGGAGTTCGGCATTAAAGATCCCGTGGGACATTACCTGATCTTTGCTCAGCAGGGCGCAGCAACGCAGAACTAATCGCCCGCGGCGCGATTGATCTTTCGCGTCTGTTATTGCACAACCGTTGGCTGTTATATTTGTCGGTAAAGGCGATGGGAAAATTTTGATCACAGGTCAGATCCGCATTCAAGAGAGAACCAATCTTGCGGCAGCGCTGCTGGCCGCTACCGTGCTGTGTCTGTTGGCAGGATGCAGCGGCAAAGGCGGCTCATCTGACCGCGGAGAATACGCCTACGTGGCTGTGACAGAAGCCGGGCTGCGCGACCACGTTGCAACTTTCTACAACAAGACCGGCGTGGTGCATAACGGAGAGCGGCTTCAGGTCCTGGAGCGGATGCAGAGCAAACGCTTTGTTCGGGTGCGTTCTCCGCGCGGAGAAGAGGGCTGGGTGCAGGAACGCTATCTTGCCGACCAGCCGACATTCGATCAATTTCAACGCCTGGCGGAACAATATAAGTCCACTCCGGCGCAGGCAACGGCGACAACAGAAGAGCAAGTGAAAGTACATGTGCTGCCAGGAAGGAAGACCGCGTATCTTTACCTGCTGAATGAGAAACAGAAAGTGGATATGCTGCAGCGCCAGCCGGTGGACCGCAATGCTCCGCCGCTGCAACTCAAAGACGAAAAAGAGAAAGACGCCGACGAATCCCCCGATGAAGACAAAGTAAAAAGCGATAATACCGGGCCGCCCGCCGTCCGCGAAGACTGGTGGCTGGTGCGCGATGCGCAGATGCGTGTGGGATGGGTGCTGGGCAGAACGCTTTACCTGCAAGTGCCGGAGGAGATCGCG
>JASLFF010000373.1 GCA_030150795.1 Terriglobales bacterium
GGCCAGCGCAGGTCCGGCAACTCGCCAGTTTCAATCAAGCGGCACAAGCGGGCGCTTGCATCATCTGCTTCGGCGGCAAGTCGAAGGGTGCCGCAAGAAGTTCGAACAGTGGCGCCGGGAGTATGAGCATGCGCAGGCAGCGTCGCCAGAATGGCAGCGACCATTGCCAAAAAAGAGAGGATGGGGGAGGGCCGTCTCATGCTACAGGCGATAAATTGTCTTTGGTTGCAGTCACATTATTTTTTGGAAACGAAAAAAAAGAAAGAACAAAAATGCGCGGAACACGCGAATTTATCGATTATTTGCGGCTGTGGCGATGATCTGTGCGGAGGGTTGCAGAAAAGGTGAAGGAGTTTGCAAACTCAGGGCGCTTTTTGCACAAAAATCCCGAAACCTCACCACTGATAACACTGCTGACACTGATCTACACGGATCAAAAAAGTTCAATTGAACCATTTTGAATTTGTAAATCCGTGTCATCCATGTTGTGCCGAGATGTATATAACTCGCTGGTTCTGCTCCAGGTGAAGCTGCTAAGGACCTAAGCCGCCTTCCGTCTGCGCGCCGCGCTCTTTGCCTGCCGCGAAAGCGCTTTGTGTGAAGCTGCTGAGCGCGGTTCACGTTTTAATGCAGCTTCGCTGCTGCGCGAGCGCCGGGCCGACACGGCTTTCTTCTTGCGGCTATGCCCACGGCTACTGTCGCGTGCTGCTGCTTTGCGCGTTTTTTCTGAGACGCTGCCTTTCTTTGGCGGAGCCAGATCAACCCCCGCCCGCCGCGCCTTGGAAAGGCCTATGGCAATGGCTTGTTTGGACGAAGCAGCGCCGTGCTTGCCTTCTCGAATATGGTGGATTTCCTCCCGCACAAACTCGCCGGCCTGTGTGCTGGGCGATTTGCCTTCGCGCTTGTCCTGTTCTGCACGTTCCAAAGTCTCTTTTTCGGGCATCGTGTCCCCTCCTTGCTGAATGTGATGCCCGGTTACAAATCGCGGGATTGCTTGGCCGCTCCTTAGTGCTAACTACATTCAAAGTTTTAGACAGTTATGAAGCGGCGCCGTTATCCTCAGAGGATGGCTTTTGAATCCATCCGCCTGATCACCTTCGATTGCTACGGCACATTGATTGATTGGGAAAGCGGCATGTTGGCGGCGTTGCGTCTCCTCTTTTCCCGCGACGGTCAATCCGTTTCCGACTTGCAGATACTGGAGCTTTACGGTGAGATTGAGGCGGACCTCGAATCTGGACCGTATATACCTTACCGGCAGATAATGTCGCAGGCCGCGCGGGAAATCGGCCGCCGGTTGGGAATAGAAGTGTCAGCAGAAGAGGGCAGCGCGTTTGCCGAATCGCTCACGCGATGGAAGCCTTTCAACGACACGGTGGCCGCATTGCAGTCGCTGGCCAAGCGGTTCCGTCTGGGAGTTATCTCGAACGTCGATGATGATCTTTTTGCCGAAACCCGCAAGCAACTTGCGCCTGTGACATTTGATTTTGTCGTCACCGCCCAGCAGATGCAGAGCTACAAGCCTGCGCAGAGAAATTTGGAGGAGGCCATCCGTCGGAGCGGCCTGAGCAAGGACCAAATTCTGCATGCCGGACAGAGCCTTTACCATGACATCTCTCCAGCGAACGCACTGGGTATTCGCAACGTCTGGGTCAACCGGCCATCCATCAGGCCCGGTTCAGGAGCAGTCAAACCGGGAACGGCACAGCCGACGTATCAAGTCAGCACTCTGGCGGAGCTTTCTGCGCTCTTAAGTGGGGCCAGCGCCTAAAAGCTATGCAGCAGACTGCTTGGGAAACAGCAGCGGCTCCAGCAATACCTGCCGGGTTTCTTCTGACGTAAGCCGCTCGTCGGCGGAGTAAAACTCCACATTGCCCCGGCGCGACTGCCTCATCGAAAGCATGCCGCCCTCAGGGACGCCGGCGCTGCGCTGGTTGATGGCCGTATAGTCGTAGCTCGCCGAGTGATTGTCGAAGTCAGCCTTCAACGCCAGTTCAAGCCCAGAACTAGAGTTACGGACGCGATAAGTATCTTCGCCCTCCACCGCCAGTTCGGCGCCCGTGCCTTGCTTATTGAACTCCGCCACATCGGCGCGCAGTTCGTCGCCTAACTCCTGCCAGCGTGAACGCGCAGCAGCGGCAAACTGGCTTTCCGCATCCTGTTGCGGGTGAGAATCTTGTGAGCTGTGGCGGCGATAATCCTGTATCCATCCCATATTTATTGGGATGGCACATCTCGCCTTCCAGATGGCCGGTCTTTACGGCAAGAGCAAGAAAACTTGATGTATCGTACTACGAGATGTTAATATCTGGCCGATAGTTTGAAGATCGCCCCTGTTGATTCGCCATCGCGGGTCCTCAGAACACCTTCCGGGAAATTACAGCCGGTCCAATGAAAGGCCCGGCTTGCTGTGTTCGCAAACAAAGCCATTTCAAGAATGAGGTGTGAGCAATGGGTGCATTATCTTTTCTCGATCGCAGCCACTCTATCGCCAAGCCTGGATTCAGCCGCTGGCTTGTTCCGCCGGCTGCGCTTGCCATTCACCTTTGCATTGGACAGGTCTACGCGTTCAGCGTGTTCAAAAAACCATTGAATTACCTGAT
>JASLFF010000391.1 GCA_030150795.1 Terriglobales bacterium
TGGCATGGGCGCGCAAAGGCGTCGCCGCCACTCGGGGGCAGGTCGAGGTGCGAGAAATCTTTTTCATGCCAACCGAGTAGCAACTCGGTAGTGGTACAGCTTCGAACTCTTCGGGAAGATGAACTATCCTTCCCCAAACTACGACCCGTCGCTGGAAGGCGAAGCGATGATTCCCGATATCGGCGCACTCAACCAGGAAATGGATGCCGCAGGCGCCCGGTTCTTCGCAGGCGGTCTGGAATCGGCCACATCAATACTTACAAGGCCGCTGGGCCTTTGAAGCACCAACCATAAGGAGCAACTCAATGCGTTTCATGATGATAGTGATGCCGAAAGGCTACGAATCGGCCGCGCCGGATGCCGTTCCCAGCGCGGAAGCCGTGGCGAAGATGATGGAGTACAACAAGGCGCTGCAGAAGGCGGGTGTGCTGCTCGCGCTCGACGGCCTGTTTCCTCCTTCTACCGGAGCACGTGTTTCGTATGCGGACGGCAAGGCAACGGTGACCGACGGCCCATTTGCCGAGTCGAAAGAAGTCATTGGTGGCTACTGGATTATCCAGGTCCGCTCGCGCGAAGAGGCCATCGAATGGGCCAGGCGTGCTCCCATGTCCAACAATGAGGTGATCGAAGTTCGCCAGATTCACGAGATGTCTGACTTTCCCGAGGACGTTCAAAAAGCGGCTGAAGGCTTCGAGCACCGGAACGTCGTATCCTAAGGTTGCATGAGCCATGTAGCTAAGACAATTGAGGCCGTGTGGAAGATCGAGTCCACACGCCTCATCGCCGCGATTGCTCGCGTCACCCACGATATAGGCATTGCCGAAGAGCTGGCCCAGGACGCTCTGGTGACGGCCCTCGAAGTTTGGCCTGAGGAAGGCATCCCTGAAAATCCCGGCGCATGGCTAATGACAGCAGCAAAGCGGCGCGCGATCGATTCCTTGCGGCGTGGCCGCATGCTCATACAAAAGCATGAAGAGATTGCCCGCGAGCTGGAGTGGCAACAGCAGCGGCTGGGAGACGCTTTGGAGCACTCGCTGAACCAGGTGATCGATGATGACGTGCTGCGGCTCATCTTCACCGCGTGCCATCCCGTGCTCGCCGTGGAAGGACGCATCGCGCTCACGTTGCGCCTCATCGGCGGCCTCACCACGGCAGAGATCGCGCATGCGTTTCTCGTGCCGGAAAAGACGCTGGGCCAGCGGATCTCTCGCGCCAAGAAGACCCTCTCAGAGGCACACGTTCCCTTTGAGACACCAACGGACGACGAACTGCGTCGCAGGATCGAGTCCGTGCTCATGGTCGTCTACCTGATCTTCAATGAGGGCTACACCGCGACATCAGGCGATGAATGGATGCGGGCGGCTCTCTCTGAAGAGGCGCTGCGCCTGGGGCGCATGCTGGGGCAACTTCTCCCTGCCGAATCGGAAGTCCACGCACTCCTCGCACTCATGGAGTTACAGTCATCTCGCAATGCAGCGCGCCGGGGCAAAAACGGCGAGGCCGTCCTACTGCCGGACCAGGACCGCTCCTTGTGGGACTACGCGCAGATCCAGCGAGGAATGACCGCACTGGAACAAGCGCAAAAACTGGGCGGTGGCGCGAAACCCTACGCGTTGCAGGCAGCCATTGCCGCATGTCACATGCGGGCCCGCACCGCCGAAGAGACAGACTGGGACCGCATCGTTCTTCTTTACGACGCTTTGCTGCAAATCAATCCATCTCCCATCGTGGCTCTCAATCGCGCAGTCGCCGTCGGCATGGTCCAGGGCCCAGCCGCAGGACTCGACGCACTCGACGCAGCTGCCACCCTCGCTGGTGACTCTGCGCTGGCCGGCTACCATCTCTTTCCCAGCGTCCGCGGAGACCTGCTGATGAAGATGGGCAGGTTCTCTGAAGCACGTGAGGAAATCCAACGCGCCATCGCAATGACGAAGAACCTGCGGGAACAGGAATTGCTGGCGAACAGGTTGAAGCAGATTGAGAAGGCGGCCTTCTCCGTATAGGTGCTGCCCTGTCCTTTGAAACGCCCTTGTCGTCATGATTCGCCGGAAACCGGTTTCGCCAAGCTTGTGTGCCGACAATTGAGCTGTGCCTCGCTTCCCTCACACCACCGCTATCAACGGTTTCCCTGGTGGAAGCACTTCGCCGATCTCCACTGCGGGCACGCTGGCACTCTTCAGAGCATCGAGCAGGGCGGCGGAATCAGCGCGGGCAACGGAGAGCAGCAACCCGCCAGCGGTCTGGGGATCGAAAAGAATGGTCCGGACTTCTGCCGGGACGCCCTCATCATAACTGACCAGGCATTCCGCAAAGTCGCGGTTATTGTTGAGGCCTCCGGGGATGAAGCCGGCGCGCACGCAGTCCATAGCTCCGGCAAGCAGAGGCACGTTGGCGGAGTTGATGCGCACGGAAACGCCGCTTCCTGCGGCCATCTCCCGCACATGCCCGATGAGGCCAAAGCCGGTGATATCCGTGGCAGCGTGCACCGTGAACTTGCCCGACGCGGCAACCTCAGCGGCACGCGCATTCAACGTGGTCATGGATTGGGTGGCGGCATCAATCCACTCCTGCTTGGCTTCACCGCGCTTGATGGCCGTGGAAATCACGCCGGTCCCCAGTCCCTTGGTGAGGATGAGCGCGTCCAAGATCTGAGCGTTGGAGTTGGCCCAGACTTTCTGCGGATCAATCATGCCGGTGACGGAATAGCCAAACTTAATTTCAGGATCGCGCACGCTGTGGCCGCCGATCACCACGCATCCGGCTTCCATCATTTTGGAAAGGCCGCCGGCAAGAATCTGCTGCAGCACGTCAAGATCGCCTTTATCGGGAAAGCAGACGATGGCCAGCGCGGACAAGGGATGTCCGCCCATGGCGTAAACGTCGCTCAGGGAATTGGTGGCTGCGATCTGGCCGAAGGTGAATGGGTCGTCAACAATGGGCGTGAAGAAATCTACGGTTTGGACGAGCGCCTGCGTGGCGGAAATCTTGTACACTCCGGCGTCGTCGGCTGTGTCAAAGCCAACCAGTACGTTCGGATCATTTTGCCGGGCTAATTTCCCAAGCACCGCGTCCAGCGCCGCCGGACTCAGCTTGCTTGCTCAACCCGCAGCTTTTACCTGCTCCGTTAACCGGATTGTCTTGAGTTCTGCCATGGTTGGTATTTTACAGGGAATGGCAGCTTGTTCCTGAAATCCGTTGTTTTCTGAAATCCCGAACCCTGAGCTTGCCGAAGGTGAGGGATCACTATCGCCTCGACTATGTTGAGGCAAAACATCAGCCGCGAAGAAGTTTTGATTCGTGTTCATTCAGAGCCGCGACGGATTGTCTGAACTGATTTTCTAAAACAGTGAATTGATCCGTGAAATCGGTGTCATCCGTGGAAGAAGTTTTCCGAGGTAAGAGGTTTTCTGATCAGTGTTATCAGTGAAAATCAGTGGTAAATAGATTTTCCGAAAATCCGTGAAATCTGTGTTTATCTGTGGTGAGGTTTTGTTTTAGCTAGTACCCGATCGACACCACTTTCACCGTCGGCACTTGGCCGTCCCAATCCGTCGTGACGTGCTCCAGCGTCAGCCGGAAATCGCGTGTCTGGCCCGGGGCAAGCGGCGCACGATCGATCAATCCATAATCCACGTAAGGAACATTCGGCAGCAGAACAGTTACAGGCAGCGTATCTTTCTGCGCGATCTCACCCAGAGAATTCTTGAAGATCACCTGCACGCTCGCTGCAGTAACTTTGCGGTCGGCGCCGTTGGTGAGTTTGCCCTCGATGTACGTCACAGATCCGCCGGCAAAGTTTTCCGCCGTTGCCATATGCAGCCCGGAAACTTGCAGCTTCGCCAGGTTGGGATCGCCGGGCGCAGTGCCTGCAGGCTTGCCCGCGCGCGTGAGCATGACCAAACCGACGATCAGCGCCAGCACAAACACTCCGCCGATTGCCATCGGGACCCAGTTGCGGCTTTCTGCCTGGTCTGCGGGAGGGGAAAATACTTGCTGGTCTTTTTCGGAATCGCCCATGGCGGAAATTCTAACCTCTCTTCCGCCCCGATCCAAACGGTCGTTGCGCAACTAGAGCTGTAATCCTCAGAACTGGTGGATCACACGGGGTGGAGCAGACATTTATGTCTGCGGTAAGAGCAACCAGCAATCGGCTTCAGCCACTGAGGTAAAGAGCTTACTCGCCCGCAATGGTCATGCCATCAATCCGCAGCGTCGGCGAGGCCGTCGATCCGCGAAATTCCAGGTCATTGCCAATCTCAGTGATGTTGTTCAGCATGTCCTTGAGATTGCCTGCGACAGTGACCTCTTCCACCGGATAAGTAAGTTCGCCGTTTTCAATCCACAGGCCGCTCACGCCTCGGGAAAAATCGCCGGTAACCGTGTTCACGCCAAAGCCGAGAAACTGGAACACATAAAGCCCCTGCTTGATGTTGCCGATAATCTGCTGCGGCGTGCGGTCGCCCTTTTGCAGATAGAAATTTCCCGAACCGATCCCCGGCGTTCCGGCCAGTCCGCGTAACGCGTTGCCGGTCGTCTTCATTCCCAGCTTTTTCGCCGTGTAAGTATTCAGCAGATAAGACTTCAACACGCCGTTCTCGATGACCATCGTCCGCCGGGTAGGAACACCTTCACCATCGAATGGTTCAGTGCCAAAACCTCCCGGCATGGTGCCGTCATCCACAACTGTAATGTTGCCGGCAGCCACCTGCTCCCCAAGTTTATTCACCAGGAAAGACGATTGACGATAGATAGCATCGCCATTCACGGCATCAAAGATGTTGTCGAGAATGGATTCGGCAACCATGGGATCAAGCACAATTGGGACCTGCGTGGACTTGATCTTGCGCGAGCCCAGGCGGCGCAATGTGCGGCGCGCAGCTTCGCGTCCCACCGCTTCAGGCGACTCCAGCTTCCCCAGCGTCCGCGACAGCGCATACCAATAATCGCGCTGCATGTTGCCATTTTCATCCTGCGCAATGGGCGCGGTGGAAACGGAGCAATACGAGCGGCGAAACTCGCCTATAAATCCATGCGAATTGGCCAGCACTTTGTGGCTAATAGCAGCGTCGAACGATCCACCATCGGAGTTTTTCATCCGCGGATCGGCTTCCAGCGCAGCGCGTTCGGCCCTGCGCGCATAGTCGATCCGCTGCTCCGGCGGCAGCGAGTACACATCGTCGTAATAAAGCTGCAGATCTCCCAAAGAGCCTAACTGGTCAGGCTCAGGGATGCCGGAGTAAACGTCTTCAGAAGTTACTCGAGCCAGCTCAATTGCGCCGCTGATCAGCCGTTCGATTCCATCTTTGGAAAAGTCGCTGGAATATGTGCTCGCCGCGCGCTGCCCAAGAAATGTTCGCAGGCCAATGGCGCGCGATCCCGATTCCTTCAGCGTCTCAACTTCGCCCATGCGCACTACGGTTGAAAACTCTGAGCCTTCACGCACCGCTGCTTCTGCTGCGGTTGCTCCGGCTTTCATGGCGCGTTCTACCACGCTGGCTGCCAGGTCACGCAGCTCTGTATCAACTTCAGTGATTGTTTGCGTATTGGTTGCCATTATCTTGCGGTACCGCCAACGGTCATGCTGTCCAGCTTCAGCGTGGGAATGCCAACGCCCACCGGCACGGACTGACCATCTTTGCCGCAAGTGCCAACGCCTTCATCGAGTTGAAGATCGTTGCCCACCATTGAGACTTTCGTTAGCGCATCAGGGCCATTGCCAATCAGCGTGCAGTTTTTCAGCGGCGCGGTCACGTGTCCGTTCTCAATCATGTAAGCCTCAGACGCTGAGAAGACAAACTTGCCGTTCGTAATGTCCACCTGTCCACCGCCAAAGTTCACCGCGTAAACACCGCGTTTTACTGAGCGAATAATGTCTTCCGGTGAATCGTCGCCAGCCAGCATATAGGTGTTGGTCATGCGTGGCATGGGAATATGCGCGTAGCTTTCACGACGTCCATTGCCCGTGTCCGGCATGCCCATCAGCCGCGCGGAAAGCTTGTCACTCAGGTAGCCCTTCAGGATGCCTTTTTCGATCAGCACAGTGTTCTGCGTCGGCGATCCCTCATCGTCCACGTTGATCGACCCGCGCCGTGAAGGCAGCGTGCCGTTATCCACCACCGTGCATTTGTCTGACGCAACGCGTTTGCCCACCATGCCTGAAAAAGCTGACGTCCCTTTGCTATTGAAATCCGCTTCCAGCCCGTGGCCAATCGCTTCATGCAGAAGGATTCCCGGCCAGCCTGGCCCCAGCACCACTTCCATCTCGCCCGCTGGAGCTTCAACCGCATCCAGCTGGATAATGGCTTGCCGCGCGGCGTCCTGGGCAAAGTGCTCCGGAGTTTTGTCGGTCAGGAAGAAATCGATGCCCACGCGTCCGCCGCCGCCTGCCGCTCCTTTGGCGGAATTTTCGCCGGACTTGGCAATCGTACTCACGCTGAACCGCGCCAGGGGTTGGAGATCGGTGGCAAACGTTCCGTCTGACCCGACCACAAGGATCTGGCGCATCTCGTCAAAGTAACCGCCACGTACCTGAACAATCCGCGGATCATAAGCCCGGGCAGCTCGGTCCGCGCGCATCACCAGTTCCAGCTTCGCTGCAATGTCCGCATCCGCTGAAGGTGAAGCGATGGGATAAAGCTGGTGATTTAAATTTTCCTTGAATCCTTCAATAGGGCTCTTGGCCGGCCCGCGTGCAATCAGGGCAGCAGTACGAGCGGCGCGCAGGATTTTCTCCGGGGCCAGATCGTCTGTATAGGCGTAGCCCGTGCGTTCGCCCGCCAGTACGCGCACTCCGCATCCGGCAGAAATCCCCTGGGACGCAGATTTCACAATCGACTCATCTACGCTGATTGAGGTGGAAGTCAGGTATTCAAAGTACAAATCGGCATAATCGCCGCCGGCGGAAAGCGCCTCACCCAGATAGCGTTGAAGATCATTGGGAGTAATGCCAAACTTCTGAAAGAAAAGGTTTTGATTTTGTGTCATCGGCTCTTTTTATTAGATGTCTCGGAGTCAGGAAAAGCACCAGTCATTGCTTTTCTTATTGTCGCACTTTTCCCACCCCACAGTAGTAAGGGTAAAGTCTCCCAGCAAAAAATGGACAGATCTTCACAAATCACTGACTTTTTAGCTCAATTTGCTCGTAATTAGATACTTAGTCCTCCGGCTGTCTGTGCGTGGTACGATTTCTGCGGACAAGGAGCGACCCATGCCGCAGGCTGAAAATTCCCGGCTCCGCAAGCTGTTTCGTCGATTAACAGGCTGGCTCCGCCCAAACGTCCGCAAAGAACCCGAGCCGCCCGTTGATCCATATGCCTATGTCACCGCTCCCAAGAAGCCTCGACCACCGAATCGCAGCGGGGCTGCCGTTGCTGAGCTACCGGAAGACTGATCTGGTACGTCCAACTACAGCCGGCAGATTTGCGCAAAGTTAACCCAAGGCTAACCAGGATCTTTTTTATGAAAAAGCTGTGCCTTCTTCTTTTTCCGATGTTGATTGCTCTCGCCTATGGCCAAGTCGCTGCTGCGCCCGCACCGGCAAACGCTGCGTCCACCCGATACACCTTTATTCTCTCGGGCAACAAAGCGGGTTATGAGAGCTCCACGCGAAACCCTGAC
>JASLFF010000422.1 GCA_030150795.1 Terriglobales bacterium
TGTATCCAAGCAGAGCGGCGCAGGAGAGCTTGCGGGAATCGGCATTGGCGTGCCTGGAATCATTGAAATGAAGACAGGCATGCTGCGCGAATCGCCGAACCTTCCCGGCTGGCACAACTATCCGGTGCGTGACGAAATTCAACGCCGCTTGAATACCACGGTGATCCTGGAGAATGACGCCAACGCTGCCGCGATGGGTGAAAAATGGCTCGGAGCCGCCGCGGGTGTGGACGATATGTGCATGTTCACCCTTGGGACAGGCGTGGGCGGCGGCATCGTAATGCAGGGACAGATATGGCATGGCATGACCGGAATGGCCGGCGAGCTTGGCCACATCAATGTGGAACCTCAAGGCTATCCGTGCAAATGCGGAAGCCGAGGCTGCCTGGAACAATATGCTTCCGCCACGGCCATTAAGCGCATGGCGCAGGAAGCGATTGCTGAAGGGAACGCACCCCATATGGCCCGTGCGCTAAAAGAAGATGTTGAATTTAATTCCAAAATGATCTTTGACCTTGCCATGCAGGGCGATGCGCAGGCCCGCGCGATTTTTGAGCGCGTTGGCCAAGCCCTGGGAACCGTGATTGCCGACATGGTGAACATTTTCAATTTTCCCATGTATGTGATTGGCGGCGGAGTGTCCAGCGCCTGGGATGCATTTGCTCCGCTGATGCTGGAAACCGTAGGGAGAAATTCCTTTGTGTATCGCGCCACCGCCCCCACTGAGAACGTACAGGCGGGCAACGCACCCAGCCGCTCCGTCCGCGGAACCATGATTACCAAAGCACTGCTCGGTGGCGACGCCGGATTGGTCGGCGCTGCCCGCTTGCCGATGATCGCGAATGCCGTAAGCCCGGTGGGATTCAGCAAGGCATAAATTCTTCACTGAACTGCTGGCGACAGTTTTTGTATCCACGGGGTGGCTTTTTGGATCAACGCTCCATTTTGTAAGTTATATCAAACATGGAGACGCAGCAGCCACACAGCCCGGCGCACATCACACCTGATCCGGTGCCGGAACCTTCCGTTGGCGCGCCACCAGGATTTTTTAGCACCTTTGCCATCGATCCTGCGCCTCTGAGGATATCGCGCGACTACCGCCTACTGTTTCTTAGCCAGACAATTTCTTTCTTCGGCTCGATGATGACCTTTGTGGTGCTGCCCTGGCAGATGTACCAGCTCACGCATTCGTCGCTGCTGGTTGGTCTGCTTGGTGTCACTGAATTTGTTCCCACCATCACCATGGCGTTTGTTGGCGGGGCCCTGGCTGACTACGTGGACCGCCGACGCATGGTGCTCATGACAGAATTGCTCATGGCGGTCAGCAGCGCCTTGCTGGTCCTGAACTCGCTCCTACCGCATCCGCAAGTCTGGGTACTTTTTCTTTTCGCGACAGCCATCGCGGGATTGAACGGCCTCAAGCGGCCATCGCTGGAAGCTCTCACGCCGCGGCTGGTTCCAGCAGAACTCATTCCAGCCGTATCAGCTTTGCGTGCGGTGGGTACTACACTGGGTGGCGTAATCGGCCCCGCTCTGGGTGGAGTGCTGGCGACTGCCGCGGGGCCTGCCGTTGCTTACTCCATCGATCTCACTACGTTTGTGATTTCACTTTTTGCGCTCTGGATGATGCGTGCCACTCCGCCTCCGTTGAATGCTGACCGCCCCAGCTTGCGCTCTCTGATTGAAGGTCTGCGCTATGCGCGCAGCCGGCCGGAACTGATGGGCACCTACCTGATCGACATAAACGCGATGTTCTTCGGCATGCCCATGGCATTGTTCCCGGCCATTGCAACTAAATTCGGCGGAGCGTCAGTAGGATTGCTCTACGCAGCGCCATCTGTGGGCGCGTTCTTCGCGTCGGTCGCGTCAGGCTGGTCGGCGCGCGCCCATCGCCACGGAATGGTAGTGACTATTGCCGCAGGAATCTGGGGTCTGGCGATCATCGCTTTTGGATTTGCTGGTCGGCTCTGGCTGGCGCTGCTGTGGCTCGCCGTTGCCGGCGCAAGTGACATGGTGAGCGGCCTGTTTCGCATGACCATATGGAACCAGACCATTCCCGATCATCTGCGCGGACGGCTCGCGGGAATCGAGATGGTCAGTTACATGTCGGGGCCAATGCTGGGCAACGCAGAGGCAGGGATTGTGGCCAGCTTGTTCAGCATTCGTACGTCCGTGGTTTCCGGCGGAATTTTGTGCGTGCTTGGCACAGGACTGCTGGCCGTGGTCTATCCTGCTTTCTGGCGCTACGACGGACGCGAAGGCTTGCTGCGCAAACAAAGAGAAGAAGCGGAGCGCGCGGCGATGGTTGGGCCCGCTTAAAATTACGCATACAACTTTCATACGGAGTCGATTGCCGATGACCATCCACATCCGTCCGGCGAACCGTGCCGACCTTCCGCGACTCACGGAGATTTACAACCACTATGTGGTCCATACACCCGTCACGTTTGACGTTGAGCCGTACACCGTGGAGCGGCGAGCGGCATGGTTTGAGCAATTCGCTTTGACTGGCCGCTACCGGCTGGTGGTTGCCGAAGAAGACGGCCTGGTGCTGGGCTATGCCGGCACCACGCGTTTCCGTCCCAAGGCAGCGTATGACACAACGGTGGAGACTACGGTTTATAGCAGCCACGAAAGCCTGGGCAAAGGAATTGGCAGAAAAGTTTATGCCGGATTGTTCGAAGCATTGGCGGGCGAAAACATCAATCGCATTGTTGGCGGCTATACGCTGCCGAATGATGGTTCCGCAAAGCTGCATGAATTTTTTGGCTTTAAGAATGTAGGCATTTTCACCCAAGTCGGCTACAAGTTCGGGAGATACTGGGACGTGCAATGGACGGAGCGCCCGCTGCGCCTGCCGAGCAATTAGCTGCTAGCTGCTGTTTCTAGCAATTGGCGCGCGACCGAGCAATACAGCTCCACGGCTTCATGAAGCTGCTTCTTGGAAATGTATTCACGCTCGGTATGGGCCACGTGTATCGAGCCCGGGCCCAGC
>JASLFF010000496.1 GCA_030150795.1 Terriglobales bacterium
CAGGAAACTGATCCAAGTCACTGACAATGGCTGCGGCATGGTGCGGGACGACGCTTTGCTGGCTTTTGAGCGACATGCGACCTCAAAAATCAAAGATGCTGAAGATCTGCTGAACATACATACGCTGGGTTTTCGCGGAGAGGCGCTGCCGTCGATCGCCTCAGTGGCGCGGGTGCTGCTGGAAACGCGGGCAACGGATGAAGACGGCGGCACGGTCCTGGAAATTGCCGGCGGAAAAATTCTGCGTGTTGAGGAGGCCGGGCTACCGCATGGAACATCGCTGGCGGTGCGTGACCTCTTTTTCAATACTCCGGCGCGCAAGAAGTTTCTGAAAGCGGAGTCGACAGAACTTTCTCATCTTGCGTCGCTGGTGACGCATTACGCGCTGGCGCATCCGGACAAGCATTTTGAGCTGCACTCTGCAACGGAAGCAATGCTGGTGGCAGCGCCCGTGAAATCACATTCTGACCGCATCTACCAGATATTTGGGCGCGAGACGCTGGATCAGCTTGTTCCACTGGCGGCAATGATGAAATTGGAACGCGTGGGCATACCGGAGCCTCCGCCGTGGCGTAGAGGAGAAGATTACCAAGCGCCCGTTCCCGGCGACATCCGGGTGCACGGATTTATTTCCAAGCCTGAATTGCAGAAACTGAACCGCAACTCTATCTACGTGTTTGTGAATGGGCGGCTGATCCGTGATCGCATGGTCCAGCACGCGATTATCGAAGGCTACCGGAATATTCTGCCGCCGACGGTTTTTCCGGTGGTGCTGCTGTTCATCGAATTGCCGAATGAAGAAGTGGATGCGAATGTGCATCCGTCCAAGATTGAGGTAAGGTTCCGGCAACATGCGCTGGTGCACGATTTTGTTCGCGAGTCAGTACGGGCAGCGTTGATGAAGGCGCGTCCGGTGCCGGAGTTCACGCGCGAGATCACGGCGCAGCCCAATGCCGCACCCGGACTGAGTCCGGGTGCGATGATGGTGGCAGCCCAGGCGGCGCAGAACCAGTTTGAGCTGCTTTCACCGGCGCAGCCACCAGTGAATGAACGCCTGCAATTTGGCGGCGAGGCGATTGTGGTTGAAGCCAACATGGCACTGAGCGGATTTGGCCCGGTAGGTGTGCCGGCCATTGCGCAAAGTGTGAATGGCCATGCCGATGCGTGTGGCAACGTGCTGGAAGACGAACCGCAAACCGTGGTCGATCAACTGGCGCTGGCCAGCCTGAAGCCGTTAGGACAGGTAAGAGACTCGTTCATTTTAGCTGTGAACGCTGACGGGTTGTGGATCATTGACCAGCATGTGGCGCATGAGCGCGTGTTGTTTGAAAAAATCCTGCGGGAGCGCGGACAAAACGATGCAGCACAGGACGGCCAAAGGCTGCTGATGCCTCTGCTGGTGGAGCTTACGCCGGGGCAGCAGGCGGTGTTTGCCGATATTTCAGACGAGCTACAGCGCAACGGGTTTGAAGTGGAGCTGTTCGGCACTCGAACGGTAGCGGTGAAGACAGCGCCGGGAGGCGTGCGTCCGGCAGATGTCGAGAAGATGCTTGTGGAGCTGCTCGACCAATTCCAGAAGGAAGAGCAGGTACTGAACCTGGACAAGGTCCGGGGAAAGATTGCGGCCAGCATCGCTTGCCATGCCGCCATCAAGATCAACATGCCGCTGGAGCAGAACAAAATGGAGTGGCTGTTGAAGGAGCTGGCGAAGACTGAGTGTCCCATGAGCTGCCCGCACGGAAGGCCGGTGGTGCTGCGGTATTCTGTGAAAGAGATACAGAAGGCGTTTAAGAGAATTTAGGGGCAGCCAAATACCAACACTTTGGAACACTGAGGAACGGAGGGAGCGGAGGTTTCAAAGGAGCGAAAAAGGCTGTTAGGTTAAACTATTGCAATGGAAGTTCGATTTAGTCCCGAATTTGAAGCTGAGCTCCAACGCGCTGCATCGGAGCGCGGTCGAGCGGCCGACCAACTTGTCCAGGAAATAGTGGAAGCCTACCTCAGTCACGACAAATGGTTCAGAGCTGAAGTGCAGAAAGGATTGGATCAATTGGACAACGGGGAAAGCCTGAGCCACGATGAGGTGGTTGCACGCATGGAACGGATGTTCGAGCCTTAATGGAGGTCCGCTGGTCACCGGAAGCGGCCGCCGACTTCACTGCGATAGTCCGGTATATCCGGCAGGATAATCCTTCAGCAGCTTTGCGAGTTGCCCGCGCCATCTATAACGCCGTTGCACAACTAAATACATTTCCTAATCGTGGACGCTCCGGAAAAATAGACGGGACGAGAGAGCTGCCGTTGACGAGTTTGCCGTTTGTTGTGGTGTATCGTGTAAGGGAAAACGTGGTTGAGATCGTAAGATTGTTGCACGGAGCGCAACGCTGGCCGCCGACAGGCGAGTGAATCCAAGGCTTCCAACCCTAAGATGACTGAACAAGAACTCGAGCAGCAGCGGGCGGCAAACTGGCGGATTGATGGCAACGCTCTCCATACATTGGAAGAAGCGCGCAGTTTTGTCGAGTCGGTGGGCTTTTGCCTGATGTACCCGGAGCGGACGCTGCCACGAGTGCCAAGCTTTATGGGAGCGTTTGCCGGAACGGCGACGGGATTGCCGACGGCGAAGAATGCTTATGCCGATCCTAGGGCACAGCAAGCCACGGAACTCATGGTGCGTTTGCTGCGTGAACGCTCAGCGTTTGAAATGATTTTGTTCGGAGAAACGACTCTGCTGGTTTCGGCGGCGGCATTTCCTTTTTTCTATGGCCTGGTGGGCGACCGCACGCCAAAAGCGTTACCGCAGAAAAAAGCGCAAGGCGCGGCGGTTTCTGAGCTTTCAGCGAAGGTGTTTGAAGCGTTGCAAAAGCACGGGCCGCTGAGCAAGAGCCAGCTGCAGGAACATGTTGGACGCGAAACCAGCCAGGCAGCGCTGGACCGCGCTCTCACTGAGCTATGGTCAATCCTGAAGATTACGCGAGTGGATTATAACGTGCGCGCAGGCGCCTCTTGGGACGTACTGTATCGCTGGGCGCCCGAGCCGGTAAAAGAGGGAATCAATATCTCAGTACCGGAGGCCCTGACCGCTCTGGTGAGCAAACATCTTGAGACTGCAATTGCTGTGGAGCAGGACGACATTGAACAGTTCTTTTCGCACATGACGTCACGATCCAAAGTGCGCGAGGCGATAGGCGCGTTGTTGCAGGCGCGCGAACTTAGCCTGACGACGATTGGCCCCAAGAGCCTGATCCGTCTGACGCCGCCATCATCCGACCAACGGAGACGCAACTAAATGGGCAATGCCGCGAACGCCGGAGCAAAGTCCGGCGACAGAAAGCTGGTGATCGCCATTGATGGGCCTGCCGGTTCGGGCAAAAGCACGCTGGCTGCGCTACTGGCGCGAAGATACGGCTACACCAATATTGAAACCGGCGCCATGTATCGCGCGCTGGCGTTTAAAGCAATTGAAAGCGGCCTTTCATTGGATGACGAGAAGTCACTGGCGGCGCTGGCGGACAAGTCACGCATTGAGCTGGTACCGCATCCTGAAGGCAATCGCGTGCTGCTTGATGGAGCTGACATTACGGAGCGCCTGCGCAGCCAGGAAGTGACAGATGCGGCGTCAAAGGTTTCAGTGCATCCGGCTGTGAGGGAATGGATGGTGGCGGCGCAACGGAAGATGGGAGCAGGCGGCGGTATTGTGATGGAAGGCCGCGACATTGGAACAAGAGTGTTTCCCGACGCTGAAGTTAAGATTTTTCTGGATGCAGCGCCAGAGATACGCGGCACGCGGCGGTTTCAGCAGAGTCCGGCTGCGGCCACGCATGAAGCTTCTGTTGTGGCCGAGTTGCAGGCAAGAGATCAGCGTGATCGGACGCGCGCCAATTCACCGCTGGTGCCAGCGGCGGATGCTGTGCTCATC
>JASLFF010000804.1 GCA_030150795.1 Terriglobales bacterium
GCCATTATGACCAAATGCCGCGGCAGCAAGTCCGGGAAAAAATCCACCACCTAGAATATATCCAATTTATTTTCATTAGCTTACGCTGGATTCGTGTATTTATTACATGATCCTCCCAGTGAAAATTTATACCCTTTCGGCAACGAACCTTTTTCAGGTACTCAGAATCTAATGTAACAGTACGGCGGGATATGAACTAATGTGTACACTAGGACATGTCCTGTAGTACAATATTGTCTGAGTCGGCAAGTTAAACGCTTCCATGGGAGACCCGAAGTTTGGGGGTGGTGAATTATGGCGAGTCTGCTCGATGTCCTGTTCGGTTGCAGTCACAAGAGTTTCAGCTTTCCTATTACCAAACGGCCCGGCCAGAGGCTTTCACCTGCGGCGCAGCTCACCGGTACCTATGTTGCGTGCCTCGGCTGCGGCAAGGAATTTCCTTATGACTGGCATGAAATGAAGGTGATTGAATCCATGCCTAACAAGTCAAAGGCTTTAGCTGCCAATACAGCCGAGTCTTTCGCCGGTAAATAGGCCCTTTTTTTCGCAAGATTCATAGTGAGGTGGCGGAAGCTCCCCATGCCCTTCCGCCAGTCTCGTTGCGGTTTCTTCACTATTTCCCTCTGTGCTATTTCCCGTCTGGTGTTGACCGACGGCCTTTGCGCCGGTTCTATCTCAAGTAACCACCGTACAAAGCATTAAATCCTGTCTTTGTATGACCTTTTGTGTCATGATTCCGTCAGCTTTGGAGGAATTCCATGAACTCTTCCGGTGGATCCAAAACGTCTCGTGATTATGGGGTATTTCGACGGAGCCTCAATCGCCAGAATAAGCGTCTGACCGAATCGACCTGCAAGAACTGCCGCTCATTTGTGGCTGCCAGTGTGCGCCCTGAACTGCTGGACTTCATTGAGAAGCTCCATTTCTGCATTCTGCAAGGCCAGTTTTCTTCTACCGTAACGACCTAGGCTTGGTCGGCAGCAATAAACAACTCATAAACAGCAAAACAGGCGGCCCGCAGGCCGCCTGTTCGCTTTATAGATATATTCTGTTACTGGTCGCGACGTTTCAATGTCGGCCGGTCGTCATCCTTCTTGTCGCCGTCCTTAGAGGCTGTACTCTGTCCGCGACGCAAGCTCGGCTTATTGGGATTGGCGTTATCGTCGACCTTGTGGCGGTTTTCAATCGCCGCCAGGCGCGACTTCATATCATTGAATTCCGAAGTGGTCTCAATGTATTGGTCTTTTGCCGGCAAGATCGTGGCGATTTCTTCCTGTGATTTCGTGATCCGATCCGGAGTCTGCGGATGGTCAGTAAACACCTTGGCCATGGATCCTGGCTTCTTCTTTTCCTGCGCCTGGATCTTTTCGAAGAAGTTCACAAACTCATTGGGATCGTACCCCGCCTTGTACATGTACTGGATGCCCAGATAATCGGCTTCAGCCTCAAAGCCGCGGGAGAACTTGAGAAACGTCATTGGTATGCCGATCCCTGCCGCTTCCCTTGCCGCCAAACCAATGCCGCCGCCCACAAAGATCAGCGGTAAGCTGGCGTAGTTGATGAACTGGTAACGCGTGAGTTGACGCGTAGTATGGCGAGCTGCCACGTGTGCAATTTCGTGCGCCATAACGCCAGCTAGCTCAGCCTCGTTATCGGCAGCAAGGATGAGGCCGGAATTGACGTAGAAGAACCCGCCCGGCAACGCCATGGCATTAATCACATCAGAGTCAACCACTTTGATCGTGAAGGGGACTTTCGCATCAGAGTTCCGCACCAAGTTCTGGCCCACACGATTTATATATTCATTTATCGTCGGATCGGTTACCAGCTTCAGGCTGGCCTCAATCTGCGTGGCATATTCCTTGCCCATGCGGATTTCGCTCTCGATCGAATACCAGTCCCAGCCGGCGACTTTGCGATTGCCAATGGCGTCCACGTCGTCTTTGCCGCCGCTATGCTTTTTGGCGTCTTTCTTGTCCTTGTCTTTGTCTTTCTTATTTTTTTTGTCTGCGTCTTTTTTGTCTGTGTCTTTGGTCTGGTCAGCAGCCGGCTGTTCCTGGTCGGCTACCGGCTGCGTCTGGTTCTGGTCTGAAGCTGCCGGTTTTTGATCTGTAGGCTGTACCTGACTTTGGTCAGTAGCTGTCGGTTTTTGATCGGCAGGCTGCGTCTGACTGCTGGGAGTCTGTGTTTTGGTTTTGTCATCCTGGGCAAAAGCCTTGGAAGAAAGGCTGATGCCAGCGACCAGCACTAGCGCGAGCGATAGGGAACGCAATTTCATAAGCACACTCCTGCCGAACGGGCCTCTGGGAGGGACATCCTCATTATAACGCCCGAACCTACTGACTTGATTAGATTTCTCCCGTAGAAGGTGCGATGCACAAATCCTCTGAGGTGGTTATCTCACAAAAGTCACCAAAATGGGTAAAGTTTGGTAAAGATACGGCGCTCAGGCGTTTTTCGGTGGTTGGGTTGGTCTCTTTGAGGATTTCTACCCGTTTCGCCCGCCACTCGCCTGTTGCGTCCTGATGGGCGGTAATCCTGACTTCCTGCCCTTTTACGAGGCAGTCAGAATTGCAGTTGCGCCGCTGG
>JASLFF010000510.1 GCA_030150795.1 Terriglobales bacterium
GATAGGGATGGCAATGGTGGCAACCGTGGCGGCAAAGACTGCCAGCAGGGCCACTGGGGTGCGAATAGAAAGCACCCACAGTCCTTTGGGCACGGCGTATTGCAATAAAAGGCGCGCGGCCTGCAAGGCGATGATCATCAAAAAGAAAGCGGTCTGCCAATCGATACGCGGGCGACGCAGGTTGCGCTTTACCCAGCGGTACACGCTGAGGTCGATGAAAGGGGAGAACGTCCAAATCTCTTCTTCATTGCGGCAGAAGTGGCGCAACGATCCGGCCAGCATTCCCACGCCGGCATTTACGGGCAACGTGAGCCATTCACCGTGAAAGAGCGCGGGAATCGCCATGATGGAGCCGCCCAAAGTCCCGGCAACACGTCCGCCTAGAACGCCGACAAGAATTGCGGCTTCAAAACCCAGATCGGCGCATTGAAAGTTCTTTACGCGGAAGCGGAAGTACACGCCCAAAGCAAAAGGTATGCAGGTAAAGAGGACAAAGAGAATGTTGCGTTCGCGGGATCGCCGGCGGGCAAACAGCAACTTCTTGAACTCATGGGAGCGGCCCAACGCGCTGGCAACAGCCGTGGCTACGCCCAATTTGAGCAGAAGTTGTATGAGCAGATACTCAAGGTCCACAAGGGTATTCTTGCACAGAACAGGCGCGGATAAAACGCAGTTTGCATGGCGCCTTACTTCTGTGTGTTACGAAAGCGGCCGGGCGAGAAGGCCTGGATGTCCCGGGAAGACGCGCGGCCCTGAACCAGATTGGCCATGATTTGTGCCGTGATGGGGGCCAAAAGGATGCCATTGCGAAAATGGCCCGTAGCGACGAACAGGCGCGGTGTGTTGGTCTGGCCGATGATGGGCAAACCATCCGGCGTACCGGGACGAAGCCCGGCCCAGCTTTGGATGATGGGGGCGGACGCGAGCGCCGGCAGATATTTTGCGGCTGCAGAGATGAGTTGATGGATTACGAGCGGATTTACAGATTTATCAAAACCTACATCTTCCACGGTTGCACCGATCAAGATTTTTCCGGAACTGCGGGGAACAAGGTAAACCTCTGGCGTTCGCAGTACATGCTGTAGCAGTAAGGCTTGCGGATCCACGTAAAGCATTTGTCCTTTGCGCGGGCGAACGGGCGCGCCTGACCAGGCTCCACGGCAATCGACGGCGGAGGCGCAGGAAAAAGTATTTGTCTGGGCGACGACTTCAACGCCGTTATCGCTTGCCCGCATTTCGGCGACCGCCATGTGCCCGTGAATTTCAACTCCCAGATTCCGTGCTGCCGCAAGTGCCGCCTGCGTAAGCAAGAGCGGATCAACGCTATCTTCCTGAACAAAGAATGCCGAATGTCCGGAGCCGTTGAGTGAAGGTTCCAGGCGTTGAAGCTCTGCCGGAGAGAGATTGCGATATTCACTGGGCGGTGCATCGCCATCCAGAAAAGCGATTGTGCCAAAGCGCCGGAAATCTACCTGCATGCTTCCGGTAGATTCCAGCCTTTGCACGAATGCGGGGAACATTTGGGCGCTTTCCATCGCCAGCGGTCGCAAAGCTTCAGGAGTCTCGGGATCGGCTGGAGCAAGCATGCCCGCTGCTGCTGAAGATGCTTCAGAACCTGGCTCTGCGCGGTCGAGCACCAGCACGCTTGCGCCACGTTCGCGCAGTTCCAGAGCGAGTGATACGCCAATGATGCCCGCGCCGGCAATGATCACGTCCCAGGACTTCACATTGCCATTGTAATAAGGAGAGACTTACTGGCCGTTGGGGTGAGCTTGCGCGGATTGATTCACCGGCTGACCGTCACTATTGACCAGTTTGGAAAACACCACCAGCCGCTTGGGCGCGGGGCCAATGTAATACGTGGGATAACAGGTGATCAGAGTCAGCTGCGGATTATTGGTCGGCTTGATCACGCTGATATCTTCCGGCATAACGATGCGCTTCCCCGTGACTTCATAAGTAAAGGTACGGCCACGGCGGCGAACCTGTATCTGGTCGCCCTTGGTGAGTTCATAAATATGACGGAAAAAGGTATCGCGATGGGCGGTGATCACCGCATTCCCGGTTTCGCCCGGCTGCGCAGTCTCTTTCATATGGCCGGGACCTTCTGAAAGTTCGTGCCGCGAAGCGCCTTCCACCACAATAGCGTCCATCTGGATTTTGGGGATATCCAAACGTGTAAGGATCCGGTCAGGTGAGGGCTCCGCCTTTGCCGAAACGCTATCCGGCGCCTTCTCCGGGACGGCAACGGCCGCATTCCTCAGAACGCTCGCCGTGGCTGCCTGGCGTTGCCACTCGGCTTCAAGATTTTTCTGGCTGCGATACATTCCCCAGTATTGTCCAGCCACATAACCAAGCAGAACGATGCCTATAACCACCAGAGCCAGAGACATCACGCGTCGATTCACCAGCGGACGCAACCTAGCGACGTAAGCCATGATTTGGGGACGAACTGCCATAGCTTTATTAGATGCAGAATTCAGGCGCTCGCGCTGTAAAAGCTGCATTTACCATGGCTTGGCCGGTCATGCAGAGTACAGTGGCCATCCGAGCGGGCTTTTCATTGACAGAGCAGCAGTTCTGCTCAACAATGATCGCCATAGCCCAAACCTGATTTTTAACTGGAGAGAACTATGTCCGATGTGCCGCACGATGGCGGAAGCCCGGTAGTGCGCAATATTTTAATGGTGGTTGCAGTAGTGTACCTGATCGGCACGGTGGTCTTCATGATCCAGGCGCAGGGACGGATCAATGACCTGGAAAAAAAGGAGGCCGCGGCCCAGGCGGATCAGGCCAAGAAGATGACGGACCTTAAGGCTTCACTGAACGTGCTGGCAGACCGCGCGGGAATGAACCACAAA
>JASLFF010000609.1 GCA_030150795.1 Terriglobales bacterium
GATTCCATTCCACCCGCTAGCACTGTGCTCGCGTCACCCAATTGGATCATCTGTGCGGCATTCACCAGCGACTGCATGCCCGATCCGCAGAGACGGTTCACCGTGAGCGCAGGCGTTTCAATGGGCAATCCGGCTTTCAAAGCGACGTGCCGCGCGCCATAGAGCGAGTCGCCTGAGGTTTGTTGGGCGTTGCCAAATACGGCGTGGTCAAATTCCTTGGGATCGACGCCGGAACGCCGGATCGCTTCCTGGCTGGCGACGGCGGCCAGGTCCATGGCGGTAAAGTCGCGCAGTTTGCCGCAATAGCGGCCCATGGGCGTGCGCGCGCCGCTTACGATTGCAATATCTGTAGCTTGTGCCATATGAGAAACCTACTGTATGAAGAGTCTGATCGAGCAGGGCAAACCCTTAAGTTTACCATTTTGGCCGCGTGATGGCGCGAACCTGCTCGGCTCGTGTCATACCACAATAGAAATGTCCCCTATTTGACCACAGTAGAAATGTCCCCTTTTTGTTGATGTTGAAAAACAGCCGTGAATGAGCCGGGATGGGGTGCGGGGCAGGGGTGGCGACTGAGCCCCTGCCCTGCTCCAGTAACGTATTCAAGCCCAACTGCTGTTCTGCTGGCATGCTGTTTCCTCACACACGTGTCCCTAGCGTGGAACTCAGTGGCGGCGCTTTGTAAGAGAAACGCCACGGGTGGTTTGCTGCCGGCGGGGGATGCTGCTTGCGCATCGCTGGTGGTTCTACGCGGGCGGCTGGTTTCTCGCGCCACCGGAAGATCTCGTGAAAGAGCAGCCGTTGTCCGCGATAATTGATTCCGATCCGTCCCTGTTCCCATTCACTCACCGTCACGCGACTGCGGGCCGGAGCCCAGTGCCGGCTCTGCCGTTCCAGTTGCAGCCAGCGTCCCTTGTAACTGATCACCCAATCCTGGCTGACCACTCGTTCCTGCTTCAAACAAAATACCGCATCCAGTTGGCGCACCGAGGGACGACGCAGGTGATAGTCTCCGCCTACGGCTTTCCGCGCATAGCGACGATTGTGTTCTGCCCAGTAGCTTTGTCGCAGATACCGATTGGCTGCCTCATAGCTGTTGATCCGGCGCAGCCTCAGCTTCTTCACCAGACGGTCCTGATGCGTTCCGTGGCCTCGCTCCACTCGTCCTTTGGCCTGTGGCGAGTTGGCTGGGATAATGCGTATCCCTAGCTCCGCGCACATGCGTCCAAACTGCGTTTGCGGCTTTTCCCCGCGGATCTTCTCCTGCACGCTCGGCGGTTGAACATACACGTTCTTCCAATCCGTATACAACGCTTTAGGCACTCCGTACTGCTCGATCCAATGCCGCAACAGCTTGGCCGCCGCCCAGGTCGTCTCTTCCTGGCTAAACTCTCCCTCGGCTTGGCCGGTGGCGTCATCCACCATGTGCATCAGACAGCCTTCGCCTCCGCGCTCTTCCAGCCAAAGATGGAAACTCCCGTCCATCTGCACCAGCTCACCAAAATGCTGCTTCCTCTCCCGGCGCTTGCGGTACGGCTTCCTCCGCCGCTGTCGCCGGCTCATTCCTGCTTCTTTCAGCCAGCGCCGCAGCGTTTCCGCATGCACTTCCAGTCCATCCTCTTCCCCCAAGTGCTCACTGGCCAGCGTCGGACCAAAGTCGGCATAGCGCTCTTCCACCCGCTTCAGCACTCGCCGTCGCAACTTCGTTGGCTTGGCCCGATTCGACCGCCGTCCGCAACTTCGGTGTTGTAGCGCCTCTCTGCCGCCTTCTCGATAGCGCTTCCACAGCCGCTTGGCTTGCCGATAGCTAATCTCCAGCAACTCGCTGGCCTCATTCAACTTCAAGCTTCCGGCTTTCACTCGTCCCATCACTTCTACACGTCTGAGCTCCTGACTGCTCATCGCTGTCCGCCCCAATCTGGCTCCTCCTTAGAGCCACTCTAAGGGGGACATTTCTAATGTGCTGGCAAGGGGACATTTTCTTTGTGGTTCAACAGAACCTGCTCGGCTCGGCACCGGCCTGCTATCGTCGCCGGAGATCTCCGAGTTGGAAGGAGAGCCGCTCGACAAGAGAGCCCGAGCTCCATCCGTGACGCTGCGGCATAGATTACGGGCAGAGCAAGCGACCGAGGCGATGGTTTCTTAAAGCTAATTTGCCGAATTTTCACCAATAATTTTCGTCCGGTTAACACATTTAACATTCTGTTCACAATTCATGGGCAGGCCTGGAACTAAGATAGACCCCCCATGAGAGACGAAAATCTAGCCATTGAAGAAGTTCTGGCGCCCGCTGGGCAACGCGTATTGCGATTGACTGGACCGCTCGTTCTCAATTCGTTTTTTGCTTTCCAAACAATGATCCGCGAAGATGCGACCCAACTGCTTGTTTTGGATTTCTCGGCAGTTCCTTACATCGACTCAGCCGGTATCGGCGCATTAGTGGGCGCTTATGTACATCGCCAAAAAGATGGACGCCGTCTTCTGCTGGTGGGCGTTGCCCCACGCGTGCGCACTGCCTTAAAAGTCACAAAGGTCGAGCACTTCTTCGAGTTCTATGATTCGTTGCCGGCGGCGGCAAGCGCCTCCCAGTAACCGGTCGATCTCGCCACCGAAAAATAGAGTCGGCAATCTTTGCTCCAGCCTGGATTTGCGATTATATAGCTCCGTCACTCCAGATCATGCTCAGCGCATCTAAAAAGAGAACGCGCGGAGGCATTTACATGAAAGTAGGCATCGTTGGAGCTGGAGCTGTTGGCGCAGCCTGTCTCACGTCACTGATTACCAGAAGCGTGGCTTGTCAAGTTGTGCTGGTGAACCGCAATCGCAAACGCGCCGATGGTGTAATCACCGACGTCCAATACGGGGCCGCGTTGCAACCACATGTGAGGCTCCAGGCAGGCGAATATGCAGATTTAAAGGGCGCGTCGCTGATCATGGTCACGGCCGGCATGAACGAGAAAGATGGCGGGGCCACCGATCGCGGCGATCCCAAAGGTCGCCTCAATCTGCTGCACAAGAATGCCAAAGCCTATGAAGATATCATTCCAAAAATCACCCAGGCCGCTCCGGATGCGGTGATTCTGGTGGTGACCGATCCCCCTGATCCGCTGGCCGATCTCGTCCTGCGACTTGGACACGCCAGGGTGTTGAGCACTGGAACCTACCTTGACTCATTGC
>JASLFF010000614.1 GCA_030150795.1 Terriglobales bacterium
TCGAACCCATCTGACAATCTTTCCTTGACCATGCCGCGACAGGGAGTTCTACCGAGACAAGCGTCATTTGCTGCCGCAACAGCTTTCAAGACAAAGATGCATGGAAGAGAACTCCCTGAAGCTGCAATGGCAAAGGACAAATTTTCGGGATGCTTCGACTTGCGCTGATCCCGGCTTCGCCGGGGACTCGCGCGCCGCTCAGCACGACAAGCCTGAAATATTTCGGCAAACTGAGACACTATCCATGAGCACGGATGACCCAGACTCACAAATTCAAATGGCCCTGTTGAACTTCTTTGATCCGTGTAAATCAGTGTCATCAGTGTTATCTGCGGTAAGGGTTTACGGTTTCCCGCTAGGGTATTACTCTCAAAATTCGGCACTATCTATACCCAAAAGGACGATAACTTGCGTACCGCAACCTCTAGCCTGTTCCAAACCGTAACTATTTGGTAATATCTCTCACAATTCGCTGATTTCGGCCTGTTTTTCCGCGATCCCGCCACTAAAATGAGCTCCGCCGTTTTTCCAAAGCGACGCGAAACGCCCGGCAACAGGGCTTTGCCGATCATTACGTATTTTGAATCTGACGCGCTTTCCGCAAAGTATTTTATTGGCGTGCAGCGTTTTCGCCGCATACTGTTCACCCAGCTTTCGGCAAATCACGCAGAAGCGGAAAAGATCGTCCTGGTTTCCAAAGAAGATCTGGTGGAACAGCATTACAATCAACTTCGCGTTCCCAATACGCGTGTGCTGGCCCTTGCCAACTCACGCTTCAAAGACCCGCGCAATGATGGCGTGGTTTACGCCTATCTTCCTTATGACGTTCCAGAGCCGCTGCTGGAGCGCATGGCCGATAACGCGCTGGACCATATTCATCTTGTGCACACGCGCCATGAAGTCAACCAGAAGCTCGCGGGCGCCAGCCGGGAAATTCACGAGCTGAATCAGATTGGGATGGCGCTTTCCGCTGAGCACGATCCGGCAAAGCTTCTGGAGCTGATCCTTACCAAGTCGCGCGAATTCACCAGCAGTGATGCCGGCTCAGTCTATCTCGTTGAAAGCACCGGCGAAGGCGGACAGCGTCAATCGTTGTTGTATCCGCCGGGTCAGCCCGGAACTCCTGCACCGCCGCAGGCTCCAGAGGAACAATTGCGGTTTAAGCTGGCACAGAATGATACCGTCGCCGTGCCGTTCCGCGAAGCCGCCATCAGCATCAATGAAAAATCTATAGCAGGCTATGTTGCCTTGACGGGTGAAATCGTCAACATTGAAGATGCTTATCATCTTCCGCCAGACGTTCCGTATTCCATCAACCGCAAGTTCGATGAAGATTCCGGCTATCGCACCAAGTCGATTCTGGCTGTGCCCATCCGCAACCAAAAGGAAAAGATCATTGCGGTGCTCCAGTTGATCAATGCCAAGCGTGACTTCTCCGCCCGTTTGGATTCGCGTGATGCCGTCGAACGCCAAGTCCTTGCTTATACGCCGCGGCAGCAGGAAATTGTTCAGTCTCTTGCCGGACAGGCCGCTGTGGCTTTGGAAAACAGCCAGTTATATGACTCTATCCAGCGCTTGTTTGAAGGCTTTGTCCGCGCTGCCGTAACCGCCATTGAAACGCGCGACCCCGCGACTTCAGGGCACTCTTTCCGCGTGGCGAATCTCACAGTGGCGCTGGCTGAAGCCGTGGACCGCGTGGATAGCGGAGCCTATTCGGCAGTGCGCTTTTCTCGCGATCAGATGCGTGAACTGCGCTATGCCAGCCTGCTGCACGACTTTGGCAAGGTCGGCGTTCGTGAAGAAGTCCTGGTGAAAGCCAAAAAGCTCTATCCCGCGCAGCTTGAGGTCATCCAGCAGCGCTTTGGGCTCGTCCGGCGCGCGCTGGAAAATGAGAACCTCAAAGCGCGCATGGATTTCCTGACGAAGCACGGAAATGAAAAATTCCAGGCGGCGCAAAAAGATTTTGATGCTCTTCTGGCCGAGCGGCTTCGCGAAGTCACCGAGTACGAGGAAGCCATCATCTGGGCCAACGAGCCTACGGTGCTGCCGGAAGGTAATTTTGAAAGGCTGCTGGACATCGCCAACCTTCATTATGAAGACATGAATGGAAAGAAGCGTCCCATCCTGACCATGGACGAAGTCCAGATGCTTTCCATTCGCAAAGGTTCGCTCGATGAAGAAGAGCGCCTTCAAATTGAGTCACACGTGGTCCATACTGTCAGTTTTTTGCAGCAAATTCCCTGGACCAGCGAGTTGCGCAACGTGCCGGAGATCGCCCGCGGCCATCATGAAAAGCTGAACGGCACAGGCTATCCTTACAAACTGTCTGCCCCGGAAATTCCCGTGCAAACCCGCATGATGACCATCTCAGATATTTTTGACGCGCTTGCCGCTGCCGATCGTCCTTATAAGAAAGCCGTGTCGGTTGAGCGGGCCCTGGAAATCCTGGACCTCTCAGTTCGTGATGGCGAATTGGATCCAGGCCTGTTTGAAATTTTCGTGTCCGGCAAAATCTTCGACCGCTGGAAAGTTGAGCCCCGCGCGTACTGAGTTCGCACTGGAACCGCAAAATTGCAGTAAACTCACTATTACCCATGAAAGAGTTTTATATTTCTGATTGCGTTCGTTTTGAGAACCAGGTGGTCACCACCTCGTTTCTTGTGGTCTCAAAACAGGCCAAGCCCAAGAAAAGCGGAGAGCTTTACCTGGCGCTTACCCTGGCGGACCGCAGCGGCCATCTTGACGCCAAGATGTGGGACAACGTTGCCGACCATATCAACTGCTTTGAGCAGGATGATTTCGTAAAAGTCCGGGGGCTGCTCAACAAGTTCAACGGACGATTCCAGCTTACAGTCCACAAAGTCCGTTCCATGCAGGAATCAGAAGTCGACTTTGCCGACTACCTGCCCCGCACGACCAAGGACATTGGCGAGTTGTGGCAGACCGTGAAGGATTTTGTGGATGGCTTCCACGATCCGCACCTGCAGGCGCTGGTGCGCGCTTTCATGGCCGACCCTGAAATCGAGCACGCTTATAAAAATGCTCCCGCAGCCAAGACCCTGCATCATGCTTTCATCGGCGGGCTGCTGGACCATGTCGTCTCGCTGTTCAAGCTCTGCGACCTGGCCTGCCGCAATTACCCTGAAACCATCAATCGCGATCTGCTCCTCACCGGCGCATTTCTGCATGACATCGGCAAGATCCATGAGCTGACTTTTGCGCGGTCATTTACTTACACCACGCGCGGCCAGCTTCTTGGGCACATGATCATTGAACTGGAGATGCTGCACCAAAAGATTGCCCAGGTGCCTGGCTTTCCCAGCGAATACAAAACGCTGATCGAACACCTCATCATCAGCCATCACGGCAAGTATGAGTTTGGCAGCCCCAAGATGCCTATGTTTCCTGAAGCGCTCATGCTGCACTATCTTGACGATCTCGATTCCAAGATGGAAAGCATGCGCGCGCATTTCCAGCGCGAACCA